>CAXTUM010000683.1:0-2006 GCA_964247205.1 uncultured Beijerinckiaceae bacterium | reverse complement strand
TGCAGCATGAGCAGCGGGTTGTGGACCCTTCTCGTCGTTATCGTGCTCGGCGCACTCATGCGCCTGCCTTTGGCCTTGGTGATGTTCGCTGGGGGAGCATCCTATCTCTTCGCCACGAAGCAGGACATCGGTCTGCTGGTCGGACAAGTGATGAACCAGATGACGGCGATGTACGTGCTCGTGGCTATTCCCATGTTCATCCTCGCCGCCAATATCATGAATGCCGTGTCGATAAGCGATCGGCTTTGGGCATTGGCCAACGCGCTCGTCGGCCGCTTCAAGGGCGGCATGGGCCATGTGACAGTTGTGGTCAGCATGATCTTTTCCTCCATGAGCGGCAGCGCAATCACTGATGCCGCAGGCCCCGGCCTGGTCGCGACGCGCATGATGCGGGAGATCGGCAAATACCCGCCGGGGCTGGCCTGTGCCATCACCGCAGCCTCCGCCACTATCGCACCGATCATTCCGCCTTCGATTCCACTCGTCATCTATGCGCTGCTCTCGGGCGCTTCGATCGGTGCCCTGTTTCTGGCGGGGCTTGTTCCCGGCCTTGTCATGGGCATCGCCCTGATGGTGACGATCCGCATGGTTGCCGGCCGGCGAAACCTCCCGCGTGGCGAGGTGGTTCCGGTGAAGGAGATGCCCGCTGTTTTCGGGCGCTCCGCCCTGTCGCTGACGCTGCCGGTCGTGCTGCTTGGCGGCATCTGGTCCGGCATGTTCACGCCGACCGAGGCGGCAGCCGTTGCTGCATTCTGGGCAATGCTGCTTGGTACGCTCGTCTATCGCCGGATGGATCGTGCGACGAGTTGGGGTGTGTTCGGGGAATCGGCGCGGCAATCGGCGACTACGATGCTGCTCATCGCCAGCGCCTTCATTCTCAACTTCGCCATCGCCAATGAGCGACTGGCGGAACACTTGGTCACGATGATCACGGCGATGCAGCTGACACAGATGCAGTTCATGCTGCTCGTCAATGTCGTGTTCCTGGTGCTCGGCTGCTTCCTCGACGGCTCCGTGATGATGCTTGTCTTCGTGCCGCTGCTCATCCCCAGTGCCAAGGCGCTAGGCATCGACCTCACTTATTTCGGCATCGTGGTGACGGTGAATTTCATGATCGGGCTGATCACGCCGCCCTATGGCCTGCTGCTTTTCGTCATGGCTTCGCTGACTCGGACCCCGCTGGCGGCGATCATCCGGGAGATTTTGCCCTTCGTGGCAGCGCTCGGTGTGGTGCTGCTATTGCTGACCTTCTTCCCGTCAATCACACTCTTCCTGCCGCGCTACTTCGGCTACCAGTAGAAGCGCCATGGCAGACCGTGAAACCGCTTTCGTCACTGGTGCCGCGCAAGGGATCGGCCTTGCTACCGCCGCGCGGCTTGCCCGCGATGGCTTTCGCGTGGTGATGATGGACCGTTCACCCGCACCGCTCGAACGCGAGAGCGCCACCCTGCGCGCCGAAGGTCATGACGTGGTGTCAGCGCCTTGCGATGTCTGTGATCGGGCCGCAATCGCGGCGGTGATTGAAGCGGAAGCGCGGGTCGATGTCATGGTCACGGCAGCAGGCATCTACAACGATGCCCGGTTTCTCGATCTCGATGACACGCGGTTCCGGCAGATGCTGGATGTCAATGTGGTCGGCACCTTCATTCCCGCGCAGGAGGCCGCACGCCGAATGAAGCCCGGGGCGCGCATCATCACGATCTCCTCACGCGGAGCGCTCGGCGGAACGCGTTTCGCGCATTACGTGGCCTCAAAAGCTGCTGTGATCGGTCTTACACGCGCTATGGCGATGGAGCTGCGGGAGGCACGTATTGCAGTCAACTCTGTTGCGCCGGGGTTCACCGACACGCCCATGACGCGCTCGGCACCAGCCGAGATGTTCGCAGCCTGGGAAGCGCTTGAGCCAGCGGGAAAGGCGGCGTCGCCGCATGACATCGCCCATGCCGTCGCGTTTCTGGCCAACCCGATCACGACCTTTATCACGGGGCAGACGCTTTTCGTCGATG
>CAXTUM010000682.1:0-2014 GCA_964247205.1 uncultured Beijerinckiaceae bacterium | reverse complement strand
ATCACGCGCAGGGTGGCACTGGTGGACCCCGCGAAGATCAATCTGGCGCTTACCGTCTTCATCGTGGTGCGCACATCGCGCCATGCGGTCGATGCTACGGAGCAATTGCGCAAGGCGGTGCTGGAAATCCCCGAGATCATCGGGGCCTACCGTACTGCGGGCGAGATCGATTATATTCTGCAAGCCCGCGTGCCGGATGTCGCGGCCTATGACCGGCTCTACAAGAAGCTGATTGCGCGGCTTGAGATGAGCGATGTTTCGGCGAGTTTCGTGATGGAGGAGATCAAGGCGGTGACGGAATTGCCGCTGGATTTCGTGTGAGGCTCTTGACCCTCTCCCGCTCGCGGGAGAGGGAGGCTCGCGCAGCGAGCAGGGTGAGGGGAAAGCCGAAACGCCACTGCCCTCATCCTGCCCTTCGGGCCACCTTCTCCCCAGGCGGGAGAAGGAAATCACCCCCGCCCCTTCGCCGCCTCATGCTCCGCGATCAACGCCCCCGACAGCGCCTTCTCGATCAGCGCCTTCGTGTTCGCGGCCCCGTAGATCGCGGCAAAGGACCCGAACCTTGGCCCTTTCTCCTCGCCCAGCAGCACTTGATACAGCATCGCGAACCACGATCCGCCCACATTGAATCCGCCGTCCTTGTTGGGCGTGCGGTAAGGATCGCGGCGGCCGATATCGAGCACGGCGTCCTGCAGCAGCGCCGGATCGGTGATGCCCGCTTTCGCGCATTCGTCGAGCCTGGCCGCAAGATCGGTCAGCGCCACGCGCTCGTCATCGGTCGGCAAACGGTATTGCTTGGCCGGCTTCACGAAATCCTTGAAATAGCGGATGGCATAGCCCGCCATGCGGTCCAGTCCCGGGTGCGTCTTGGGGTCCGTGCCTGGCGCATAGCGGCGGATGAAGCCCCAGAGCACATCCTTGTCCTCTGCGTTCGCCACCGCCACGAGATTCAGCATCAGCGCGAAAGAGACGGCGGCACGCGGCGCGTTGGCACCGTCGACTGGCGGCATCGTCTCAGGTGCGGGCGGCTGACCCTCGTGGATATGCCAGACCGGATTGCCCAGCCGGTTCTTCCAGTCCTGACGCCCGTATGCATCGAGGAACTGCAGATATTCGTCCATAGCGCGCGGGATGACATCGAAATGCAGCTTCTTGGCCTCGCGCGGCTTCTGGAACATGAACAGCGATAGGCTTTCGGGGCTGGCGTAGGTTAGCCACTCGTCGATGGTGAGGCCGTTGCCCTTCGACTTCGAGATCTTCTGGCCCTGCTCGTCGAGAAACAATTCGTAGTTGAAGCCCTCGGGCGGCGGCGCATCGAGCGCGCGGGTGATCTGGCCCGAGAGCTTGACCGAGTCGATCAGGTCCTTGCCCGCCATCTCGTAGTCGACGCCCAGCGCCACCCAGCGCATGGCCCAGTCCGGCTTCCACTGCAGCTTGCACTGCCCGCCGGTGACGGGCGTCTCGAAGCGCTCGCCCGTATCTGGATCTTTCCAGACAATGGTTCCCGCATCGACCTTCCATTCATCGACCGGCACCTGCATCACCACGCGCGTCTTCGGGTGGATCGGCAGGAAGGGCGAGTAGGTCGAGGCCCGCTCCTCGCGCAGGCTGGCCAACATGATATTCATGATGGACTCATGCCGCTGAAGCATCAGCAGCAGCGTCTTGTCGAAAACGCCTGCCTTGTAGCTCTCGGTCGAGGACTGGAAATCATATTGAAAACCGAACTGGTCGAGAAAGTCGCGCAGCATGGCGTTGTTGTGGTGGGCGAAGCTCTCGAACTTGCCGAAGGGATCAGGCACTTCGGTCAGCGGCTTGCCCAGATGCTGGTGCAGCATCTCCTTGTTGGGCACATTGTCCGGCACCTTGCGCAGGCCGTCCATATCGTCCGAAAACGCGATCAGCCCTGTCTTGACCGCACCGCCCGTCAGCACCTCGAAGGCGCGCCGCACCATCGTGGTGCGCGCGACTTCGCCGAAAGTGCCGATATGCGGCAGGCCCGAGGGGCCGTAGC
>CAXTUM010000681.1:0-2020 GCA_964247205.1 uncultured Beijerinckiaceae bacterium | reverse complement strand
AATTCAAGAACTATGTCCGCAGACACGGCGAAGGTGAGAGCGCAGCGAGCCTCGAAGGATGAATCCGCCACATACGCCGTCGTCCTTCGAGGCGCGCAAATGCGCGCACCTCAGAGGGTGTGATTAATTTGCGGAATGTATGGCGCACCGCTGGCGCAGTATGATTCTCTTGCGATGATGGATTCGCGGGAGGCGATGATGGCTGCCGAATTGTTTGGGGATCTGCCGGAGCAGGCGAAGCGGCAAGCCGATGCGGCACCGCTCGGTGCGCCGCGGCTGCGTGAGCCTCGACGCGACCAGATCGAGTTGCGCGCGGTGGATATCGAGAGCCTGATCGGGGAAGACCATCGGGTGCGCGTGATCTGGTCCTATGTCGAAGGGCTTGATCTGAGCGAGCTGGAGAACCGGATCAAGGCCCGGGGCGAGCGGCCCGGTCACCCCGCGACATCGCCACGACTTTTACTGGGGCTGTGGCTCTATGCCACCGGCGAGGGTGTCGGCAGCGCCCGCGCCTTGTCGCGGCTGTGCGAGAGCCATGACGCCTATCGTTGGCTGTGCGGTGGGGTATCGGTGAACTATCACATGCTGGCGGACTTCCGGGTGGGTTGCGCCGATCTGCTGGACCGGCTGCTCCGCGAGCATTTGGCGGCGCTGGCGAAGGCCGGCCTCGTCGATCTGGAGACGCTGGCGCAGGACGGCGTGCGGGTACGGGCCGGCGCCGGGGCTGCTTCGTTCCGCCGCGAGGCGACACTCGACCGGCATCTGGGATTGGCTGAAGCCGTGGTCGAAGACCTCAAGCGCGAAGTCGAGGGACGCTCGGATGGCAGCAATCAGCGCATCCAGGCGGCCAAAGAGCGGGCGGCGCGTGAGCGCCGCGAGCGGGTGAAAGCAGCGCAGACGGCGCTCGCCGAAATCAAGCAGCAGCGCAAGGAGCGCGAAGAAAAGCGCAGCAACGGCAAGAAGCCGAAGGAGCCCCGCGCCTCTACGACGGATGCCGATGCACGGGTGATGAAGATGGCCGATGGCGGCTTCCGCCCAGCCTACAACGTGCAGGTGACGAGTGTCGCCGGTGAGCCGTTCGTTACGGACGTCAAGGTCTCCAACAACGGATCCGATCGCGGCCTGATGCGGCCCCTGCTGGAGCGGCAGCGCACGCGCCCTGGCGGTCTGCCCAAACGCCATCTCGTGGACGGTGGCTTTAGCAGCGCGGAGGACATCGAATGGGCCCATGCCGAAGGCATCGAGGTCTTTTGTCCACCCATTCAATCCAAGCATGGCACCGACCCATACCTGCCGCGGCGCGGCGACGGCCCGGGCGTGTTGGCCTGGCGCGCGCGAATGGCGAGCGAAGAAGGCAAGGCCCGCTACAAGCCCCGTTCGATTTGTGAATGCATCCATGCACGCTGGCGCAACTGGGACCTGCGGCTACTGACCGTTCGCGGTATCGAAAAAGTCCGCGCCGTCGTGCTCTGGTACGCGCTCACCAACAACATCCTGCAAGGCAACCGCCTCGCCAGCGCATAAGGGGGCTGCGATAAACTCAAACTCCGAGTCTGCCATCTTGCCGCGACGAGCAGCCGCCACCTCGTGCCAACCCTCCGCAGGAGCCGAAAGCGTCACAAGCTCTCAGGATGACGGCGAGCAGGTAAGATCTAAACCCTTGGCCGCAGCGAGCGCTGCATGTCCATGGTGTAGGTGTACCGCCCCTCCGGATGCGTGGTGACGGTGACCTCGAACAGTTCTTCGCGCAGGCCGTAGTAACGGCGCACCATGGTCAGCGCAGGCGAGCCGGGCTTGACGCCGAGCGCTTTTGCCAGTTTCGCCGGCATGCCGCGCGCGAACACTTCCAGCTGCGCATATTCGATGGTCTCGCCGAACATCTTGGCGATCTGCTCATGCACCGGGCTGCGGCCGTGGTCGCGCCGCTTCACGACGCCGGCGAATTTCCGCAGCACGTAGATTTCCACCCAGCCCAGGGGATCGGCGAATTCATCGGAGCGGCGGATCGCCTCGATCAGGA
>CAXTUM010000680.1:0-2020 GCA_964247205.1 uncultured Beijerinckiaceae bacterium | reverse complement strand
CTGGTGCGTATTGCGCCGGGACACTTTGCCATCACCGTCGTGGGTGGCGAACCGCAGCCTGGTTACAACCGCGTGCTGCTGTCAGCGCTGCTGGCTCAGGACGTATCTGCCGAGGATGTCATTCTGCGGGACCGCGCCTGGTATGAGAGCCATGGCGTCCGGCTGATCAGCGGTGATGCGGTCAGCACTGTGTCGGTTGAGGACAAGAGCGCGACACTGGCATCAGGCAAAAACGTCTTTTTCGATCAATGTGTCTTCGCCACGGGGTCGCATCCTGTCCGCCTGCCGATGCCTGGCATGGACAAGCCCGGCGTCATCACCTTCCGTGATCTGCCGGATGTCGCCGCCATGGAGGAAGCCGCTTTGGCCAAACGCCGCGTGGCCGTGATCGGCGGCGGCTTGCTGGGCATCGAGGCAGCCTACGGTCTTGCGCGGCGTGGCGCAGACGTGACGCTCGTGCATGTCATGGACCGATTGATGGAGCGCCAGCTTGATGCTCAGGCGGCGGCGCTTGTCGCGAAAGCGCTCGGCATCAAAGGTGTTACTGTGCTGCTATCGAAGCAGACCCTTGCTGTTACCGGTAGCACACATGCCACGGGCCTTGCCTTCGCGGACGGTACATCGCTGGACGCCGACATGGTGGTGTGCGCCGTCGGCATCCGGCCCAATGCTGACCTTGCGAAAGCAGCAGGTCTTGCGGTCAACCGCGGCATTGTCATTGATGACGGCATGGCGGCCAGCCTTGCGGGTTTCCACGCCATCGGGGAATGCGCCGAGCATGGCGGCGTGGCTTACGGGCTTGTCGAACCGGCCTATGCGCAGGCCGAAGCGCTGGCCCGACAGCTTATCGGCGAAGCAGGCGCTTTCACCGGCATGGTGCTGGCCACCAATCTCAAGGTCTCGGGCCTGCCGGTGTTCTCCGCCGGGAATTTCCTGGGCGGTGACGGATTGCACAGTGTGACTCTTCAGGTCCGCAAGACGGGAACCTACCGCAAGCTGGTGTTTGACGGACCAAAACTGGCGGGATGCGTGCTTGTCGGCGAGACGGATGATGCGCTGTGGTATCTCGACCTGATCCGGCGCGGTGCGGATATTTCTTCCGCGCGGCGGCATCTCATCCACGGGCGGGATTTTGCAGAGCTTGCGCTGGGCGAACCGGGCCTTGGCGAACCGGGCCTTCTGGAAGCCGCGTGACCATGAACGTCCGTCCGGCATCCGGCGTCGTGAAGACGACCTGTCCCTATTGCGGCGTCGGTTGCGGCGTGGAAGCCATTCCTGACGCTGCAGGCGGCGTCATCATGCGGGGCGATCCGGCGCATCCCGCTAATCTCGGCAAGCTTTGCGTCAAGGGTTCGGCGCTGGGCGAGACGCTGGGGCTGGACGGGCGGCTGCTGCATCCCATGATCCACGGCCAGCGCGCCACCTGGAATCAGGCCGTCGGCTTCGTGGCAGATGGACTGCGCAAGGTGATCGCGCAGCATGGCCCCAACGCCGTGGCCTTCTATCTCTCGGGGCAATTGCTCACCGAGGATTATTACATCGCCAACAAGTTCGCGAAGGGCTTCCTCGGCACTCCCCATGTCGACACCAACTCGCGGCTGTGCATGGCGTCGTCCGTGGCCGGGCACCGCAGGGCCTTCGGTTCCGATACCGTGCCGCAGACCTATGAGGATCTGGACCAGGCCGACCTGATCATCCTTGTGGGCTCCAATGCGGCGTGGTGCCATCCCGTGCTCTACCAGCGCATGCAGATGGCGCGGGAGATGCGCGGCGCGCGTGTCATCAATATCGATCCCCGCCGCACTGCCACGAGCGAGGGATCGGACCTTCAGCTTTCGGTGAAATCCGGCATGGACAGCGTGCTGTTCTCCTGGCTGCTCGTGCAGATTGATGCACGAGGCGTTGTGGATCGAGCATATGTGGAGCGTCATACCAACGGCGTCGATGCGGCACTTGCATCGGCGCACGCCATCGCGCCCGATCTCGAAACCGTCGCATCGCGCACCGGGCTGGACGCGAG
>CAXTUM010000679.1:0-2021 GCA_964247205.1 uncultured Beijerinckiaceae bacterium | reverse complement strand
TGGCAAGGTCGCCCAACTCCGGCCCGTAGGACAGCAAACCGCCCGCTTCCGCGAAATCGCGGTAGGCGTAGATCGCCGGAATGCGGTGCTGGGCGGCCAGCGCGACGACCAGGGCGCGGCGCGCCAGGAAACTGCCGTCCTCGGATATGAGGGCGGCATCGATTTTCTCGTCAGCCATATCGGCGAAGGCGCGGCGCAGGGTGGCCTCGTTGACCTCGGCCAGCATGCGGGTCATCAGCGCAACACCGGAACGCTGCTCCTCCGCACGCGAGTTCAGCAGAAAGGTGATCTTGCCCGCGCCCGGCACGGTTTCCTTCAGGATCTGCAGGCGTTTCGCAGCGATGCCGGGACCTGCGTCGATGCTCACCCCGGTCAGCGCGCCGCCGGGACGGGCGATGTCCGGCACGAGGCCCGCGGCGACGGGATTTCCCATGATGCCGACGACGGGGATTGCGGGTCCGGCGTCCATCAGCGCTTTCAGAAGCGGGTTGGAATTCGAGATGATGACGTCCGGCTTGCGGCCCGAAATTTCCGCAGCCAGCGCGGTGAAGCGGCTGCTGTCGCCCTCTGCGGAGAAGCGTTCGATGACAAGATTGCCGCCCTCGCGGTGGCCCAGCGCCCGCAGCTCCTCGTGGAAGCGCCTTATCCAGTAGGTGCCGCCGGTTTCGGTAAGCCTCTCCGCGGGGATGCCGGAATGGACGAGCGCAATGCGGCGCGGTGTCCGCGGCTGCTGCGCTGCCGCCATCAATGGCTGCGCGATGATTGCGCCGCCTGCGAATTTGATGAAATCACGTCGCCCGAATGCCATTGCCGCCCCCGCCGCACGCCCGTGGCATGACGATAGGAAATTTTTGCGGCAAAGTCCAAAGCAATGGGATATCAGCGGCTTTCGCTTCCGGTTTCGGGACCGTTAAGGGCAGTGCCTCTCATGCAGCATTCTCACAGGTCGCTTTCATGCATTGGCTGACGGAACTCATCGGATTCATCGGGCAGGGCAAGCTATTTCTCTCCGCATGGATGACGCGCATGGTCCCCCTCCGGCTGCTGTCGATGTCGGCTGGAATCTTCAGCGGAATCTACGCCTGGTTGACAGGGTTCTGGCCTGCTCTGCTGCTTGCGCTGCTGCAGTTGCCGATCAATCTCTTGCTGCTGCGTTCTGCACGGCGCACGATGGCGGATATCGCCAGGGCCGATACTCTGGACCATTCCGCTGGCATCCTGCGCCGCTACGGACTGGAAGAACGCGCCACGGCAGGGCAGGTCCTGTTCAGGCGCGGGGACAAGGCTTCGGCGGTGTACATCATCGAAGCCGGCGCCATTTTGCTGCCCGAGCTCGGCATTCGTCTCGGACAGGGCGACGTGCTGGGGGAAATGGGGCTTTTTTCGCGACGGAACACGCGGGACCAGAGCGCGGTATGCGAGACCGATGTCACGCTGACGACACTCAGCCGCGAGGCTTTCGATCATGTCCATGATGCACATCCCGAGATCGGGTTCGCGCTGATGAGCCTGATCCGGCGGCGGCTGGAGCCCATGGCGGAACGCGTTCGGCAGGCCCCGGCGGCATGATGCCAGAACTCGCCAGTTTCACCCTTGTCGACTGGACCGGCGTGCTGGCTGCGCTGAGCGGCGCACTCGCGCTGTCCTCGCGCACAATGATCCCCCTGCGGATCGCGGCCATCGCCTCGAACGGTTTCTTCGGCATCTATGCTGCCCACCAAGGCATGTGGATCAGTGTCGCGCTGTACGGCGTGGTCCTCGTGACCAACGCCTACAGGCTCACCGGCATGCTGCGGATGATCAGGCGCGCCTCGGACGAGGTGCCGGGCGCGTTTCCGGTCAACCGTCTGAAGCCATACATGGAAGCGCGGCGGTTTGCAGCGAACAGCACGATCTGCCGGAAAGGCGACCCGGCGGACTGCGCCTATTACATCGTCTCGGGGAAGGTTCGCATCGAGGGGCCTGGCATCAAGGGGCATGGCATCGAACTTGGCGAAGGCAGCATACTTGGCGAAATGGGT
>CAXTUM010000678.1:0-2029 GCA_964247205.1 uncultured Beijerinckiaceae bacterium | reverse complement strand
GGCGCAGAACAGCAAGCCCGCGCTGTCCGATGCCCGCCAGACCCTGTTCATCATCACCGATCAGGAAGGCTATGGCACCGGCGAATGCCTGGAGAAGCAGGGGGGATGCGGCAAGATCATCGCGGACAGTTTCTGCGAATCAAAGGGCTTCAAGCTGGCCGATTTCTACCGCAAGGCGGAGCCCGATGACGTGACGGGGTCAATCCTGTCGGAACGCAAGCCCGCGCCGCGTGAACCGCACGCTTTCGTGATCAGTTGCAAATAGGCGCAATTTCCGGTCATTTTCCGTTCACAACGCGTGCGTTAACGCGGCGTTGACCTTGACACATTGCTTTGCTGCGCTTGCGATAAGAGTTGTGTAAGGATAATAGCGTGTCGTCCTGGGTGGCAGTCTGTCAGCGTTTGTTTTGAAGCCGAAGAAGCATGAACCTTATTCGCCGGTCAATCCTCCTCTCAACAGCCCTTTCGGCGCTGGCCCTTGCTGGCTGCACTGAAGAAGGCGCAATGCCCCGCAATGGCCGCCACTATGTTCCCATCTCGATGCAGACGCAGGAAGCGATGCGCGAGAAGAACATGAAGACGCATGCGCCCATCCTCATCCGCGCCTTCAAGCAGGAAAGCGAGCTTGAGGTCTGGAAGCAGGATTCGTCGGGCAAGATGGCGCTGCTGAAGACCTTCCCGATGTGCCGCTGGTCCGGCCAGCTTGGTCCCAAGGTGCGCGAAGGCGACCGGCAGGTGCCGGAAGGCTTTTACAACGTCACGCAAGGGTCGCTGAATCCGAATTCGAGCTTCTATCTCTCCTTCAACGTGGGCTACCCCAACAATTTTGACCGCCAGCTTGGCCGCACCGGCGCGCACATCATGGTGCACGGCGATTGCTCGTCCATGGGCTGTTTCGCCATGACCGACAGCCAGGTTGCGGACATCTATGCGCTAAGCCGCGAGGCTTTCGCCGGTGGACAGTCTGCGATCCAGATGCAGTCGCTGCCCTTCCGCATGACGCCGGAGAACATGGCAAAATACCGCAATGACCCTCACATGGCGTTCTGGAAGAACCTGAAACAGGGCAATGACCATTTCGAGGTGACCCAGCGTCCCGTGCAGACCGCTGCATGCAATGGCCGCTATGGTTTCGGCAGCGACACCTGCGGCGCCGAGGGCGATTCCGACACGCGCTCGGCCGTTGCCGCCAAGCAGCGCCAGGACGAGATCAAGGTGGCGGAACTCGTGTCGAGGGGCACGCGCGCCGTGAAGCGCCTCTACCGCGACGGCGACATGCACCCCGTGTTCAAGGAATCGCTGGTGGCGGGTGTCAACCGCCCGGTCGGACCGACGCGCAACGGCATCAGCCGCACCGACGCCATCGCCTTTACGCCGATCGAGCTGCCGGTGGAGCAGTACAAGACCCAGAAACTCAAGGGCCAGAGCTCCATGCAGATCGCGGAACTCGCGCAGCAGGAGCAGGTGAACGCCGCCATGGCGACTTCGGAAGCGCCCAAGCCGGTTGAAACGGCCAAGGTTGAGCCTGCAAAGGTTGATGCTGCCAAAGCGGCCCCCGCCCGCTCGGGAACAGTCACCGCAACATCAGCTCCAACTGCCGCACAGCCCGTCGCCGCAATAGCCGCTGCACCTGTGGAAGCGCCTCAAAAGTCGGTTTTCCAGCGCATGATCGGCACGGTCGGCCTAGGTTCCGGGGATGACACGGTAGCGACAAGCTCCAGTGTCGAGGAGATTGCCCCTCGCCCCGTGAATGTCCCCCTGCCGCCGCGCCGTCAGGCTCAGAATGCGCCATCATCAGGTCCGCACGCTGATGTTCCTGCGACAAGGCTTCCAGAAATCATCGGCCAGACCCAGCGCCTGACACCGTCCAGCCTCGCGGCGGGTTTCAGCAAGCTGCAGTGACAGCGCAGCGCTTATGACAAGCGCCCGCAAAGGTTTTGCTGTGATCGTCGTCAGTTTTGCCCTGACGTCATCGGCCTGTGCAGATCAGGAACTGGCGACACCCATTCCACCGTCCACCGCCCCGGTC
>CAXTUM010000677.1:0-2030 GCA_964247205.1 uncultured Beijerinckiaceae bacterium | reverse complement strand
CTTCCGGCCGCGATCCCGTTCATCTTCAACCCGCAGAAGATCCATGCGGCGCTCGCGATGATTGGCGCGATTGTTGCAGAGTTCTTGGGCACGCCGGTCGTCGGCATGGGTTTCCGCATCTCGACCGAGGTGGGGCGCATGGCGGTGGACATGGTGTGGGCGACAATTGCGGTTGCAGCCGTCGCCGGTTCGGCCTTCTATGGGCTTCTGGTGCTGGCGGAGAGGACCGTCACATTCTGGCATCCGTCGAACCGGCAGCGATAGCCGGATCAGGTTTTTGAGGATCGCCGCAGGCGCGGCGAAGCAGAGGAGAGAGACATGAACATCAAATCGGTTCTGATGGGAGCGGCCCTGGCGCTGGCCGCCGCGCTTCCCGCAGCGGCGCAGGAAAAGGTGACGCTGCAACTGAAATGGGTCACGCAGGCCCAGTTCGCAGGCTATTACGTCGCCAAGGACAAGGGCTTCTACAAGGCGGAAGGCATCGACATCACGATCAAGCCGGGCGGACCGGATATTGCACCGCCGCAGGTAATCGCGGGCGGCGGGGCCGATGTCATCATCGAGTGGATGCCTGCGGCTCTCGCAGCGCGCGAAAAGGGCGTGGCACTGGTCAACATTGCGCAGCCGTTCAAGCGCTCGGGCATGATGCTGACCTGCCGCAAGGATGCCGGCGTGGCCACACCCGCCGACTTCAAGGACAAGACGCTGGGCGTCTGGTTCTTCGGCAACGAATATCCGTTCATGGCCTGGATGGCGAAGCTTGGCCTCAAGACCGACGGTTCGGCTGGCGGCGTGAAGGTGATCAAGCAGGGCTTCAACGTGGACCCGATCATCCAGAAGCAGGCGGCCTGCGTCTCGACCATGACCTACAACGAGTACTGGCAGGTCATCGACGCTGGCCTCAAGCCGGATGATCTCGCGGTGTTCAACTACACCGATCAGGGCGTCTCCACCATGGAGGACGGCCTCTATGCGCTGGAGGGCAAGCTCGCCGATCCGGCCTTCACGGCGCGCATGGCGAAGTTCGTCAAGGCGTCGATGAAGGGCTGGGAGTATGCCCGCGCCAATCCAGACGAGGCGGCCAAGATCGTGCTCGATAACGATGCGTCGGGCGCACAGAAGGAGCCGCACCAGAAGCGCATGATGGGCGAGATCAACAAGCTGACGGCAGGCTCCACCGGTAAGCTGGACCCGGCGGATTATGAGCGCACCGTGGCGACGCTGATGGGGGCGGGCGGCGAGGCGCCGGTGATCTCGAAGAAGCCGACGGGGGCCTGGACCCATGCGGTGATTGATGCCGCGATGAAGTGAGGACTTAACTTCCTTCCCCCGCGAGGGGGAAGGTCGTTACCGATCAGGAGAAACCTATGACCAAATCCATCCTTATCCGCGGCGGCACCGTCATCAACCACGACCATTCGAAGCGCGCCGATGTTCTCGTTTCCGAAGGCAAGATCGTCGCGGTCGGCGAGAACCTCTCGCGCCCGCGCGGCTGCGAGTTGATCGACGCGGGCGGCTGCGACGTGATGCCCGGCGGCATCGATCCGCACACCCACATGGAACTCATGTTCATGGGCACGGTATCAGCGGATGATTTTGAATGGGGCACCAAGGCGGCGCTGTCGGGTGGCACCACGATGATCGTGGATTTCTGCATTCCCGCGCCGGGCTCCTCCATGCTTGCGGCGTACCAGGACTGGCGGCGGAAGTCGGACAAGGCGGCGTCGGACTACAGTTTCCACATGGCGGTGACGTCCTGGTCGAAACAGGTGTTCGACGAGATGGAAACCGTGGTGAAGACCTATGGCATCAACTCGTTCAAGCACTTCATGGCCTACAAGGGCGCGCTGATGGTGAACGATGACGAGCTCTACAACTCGTTCAGCCGCTGCGCCCAGCTTGGCGCGATGCCCATGGTGCATGCCGAAAACGGCGATGTCGTCTTCCGGCTGCAGGAACAGCTGATGGCCAAAGGGGCGACGGGGCCGGAGAACCACGCCTATTCACGCCCGCCGGAAGTCGAGGGCGAG
>CAXTUM010000676.1:0-2051 GCA_964247205.1 uncultured Beijerinckiaceae bacterium | reverse complement strand
CAGCCCTGGTCTCGCTCTCCAGCTTGTTGACCAGATCGACCACATTGAAGAAGCGCCCGCGCAATCCGGCCCTGATGCAGGACCGGGCGATGGCAATGGCCAGATGGGTCTTGCCGGTACCGGTACCGCCAATCAGCACGGCGTTGCGCTGGTTGGCGATGAAGGCGCCATTAGCCAGATCCCTGACCAGCGTCTCGTTGATGGGTGTGCCGTCGAAGCTGAACTCTTCGATGTCCTTGGCCAATGGCAGCTTGGCGATCTTGAACTGGTAGCGGATGGAGCGTGCCTGCTTCTCGGCGATCTCGGCCTTGAGCAGGTCGCCCACAATGCGCGGCGGTTCATGCTGGCGCTTGATGCTTGACGCCATGATCTCGTCATAGGCCTGCCGCATCCCGTAGAGCTTGAGTTCCCCCATCAGGTCGAAGACTTGGGCACGTTCCATCAGTTGATACTCCTCAGGCTGTCATAGCGGGCACAATCGGCCAGCGGCACATGGCGCAGCTTCAATGCATCAGGGGCCATGATGGTGATGGCAGGGGTTAGGTCACGCCTGCGGGTCAGGACGTTGAGGATCACATCGGCCGAATGCACACCCTGATCGAGCGCCTCATTGCAGGCGGCTTCCACCGCAGCCAGCCCGTCCGTCAGGACAGCGCAGAGGATATCGACCATCTGGCGATCGCCATCATCGCTGCCGCGCAGCTTGCGGCGGATATGTTCAAGGCCGTAGGGCAGAACCCAGCCCTTGAAGGGCGCGCCGTTGCGCCAGGCTCCGGGCTTGCGGGCCAGCACCGGCACATAGTGCCACGGATCATAGACAGTCTGGCTGCGGCTGAAGACACGGTCATGCTCGGCAACAATGACGCCATCCTGGCGGATGACGATCTTGTCGGCATAAGCCTGCACCTCGACAGGGCGGCCAACGGCACGGGATGCGACCGAGTAGCGGACATTATCGAAGCGAACCAGGCAGGTCTTCGAGACTGATGCCGTGATGGCATGGAAGCCGTTGAACTTGCCAGGCACGGGGACAAGCCTCGTCCGCTCCGCTTCAAACACCTGCCAGATCGTCTGATCCGCCAGCTCCGGATGCTTGTGAGCCTTGGCATAGGCCACGCACTTGTCGAGCAGCAAGCCGTTCAGGTCCTCCAGGCTCTTGGCCCGCAAGGTCGGCGTGAAGAAGCGCTCGCGCACCAGCCCTACCTGGTTCTCCACCTGACCCTTCTCCCAGCCCGATGCCGGCGTGCAGGCCGTGGGTTCGACCAGATAATGCGAGCACATCTGCAGGAAGCGGCGATTGAACTGACGCTCCTTCCCGACGAAGATCGTATCCACCGCCGTCTTCATGTTGTCGTAGATGCCGCGCGTGCAGGTTCCCCGGAAGAAGCCGAACGCCCGGTCATGGGCATCGAACAGCATCTCCTGCGTCTCGCGCGGGTAGGCCCTCACGAAGAACATCCGGCTATGGCACAGCCGCACATGCGCCACCTTGATGGTCACCGTCGTGTTGTTGATCCGGACAACCTCATGGCTCCAGTCGAACTGGTAAGCCTCGCCCGGCTCGAACGACAGCGGCACATAGGCCTCGGCCGTCAGCGCGCCACGCTCGCGCGACCAGCCCTTCGCATAGCGCCGGATGGCATCATAGCCACCCTCGAAGCCAAGGCCGCGCATCTCCTCGAAGACCCGGATCAACGTCAGCCGTTCACGAGCCGGCTTGCCATCATTGCCCAACAACAACCGGTCCAGGTCCCCTTGCCAGGGACCAATCTTCGGCATGGGCTGAACGTCGCGCTCATAGCTGAACTGCGTCTCGCCGCTGCGCAGGATCTTGCGCACCGTATTGCGTGATACGTGCAGCTCCCGGCTGATCTCCTTGATCGTACGACCGCGAACAAAATGCTCCCGACGTACCCGTGCAATCGTGTCCACGCCCTTCATCCCCGCTCCGCCCGCTCATGCCAAAAGCGGGCAGTCTAGCAATCACCAGGGGGTCAATTTTGGACGCCGATCCCCGGCTTCAGGGGGTCAACTTTGCATGCCGATTCACA
>CAXTUM010000675.1:0-2058 GCA_964247205.1 uncultured Beijerinckiaceae bacterium | reverse complement strand
GGCACGCCTCCCAGCGCATCAGGTCCGCGGCCGCGACCTCGATGTGCGCCTCGGCGATCGGGAACTGCACGCCCTGGTTCTGCCCGATCGGCCGGCCGAACACGACGCGCTCCCTGGCATAGGCCGTCACCTTGTCGACGAACCAGTACCCGTCGCCGATGCATTCCGCCGCAATCAGCGTGCGCTCGGCGTTGAGGCCGTCTAGAATGTACCTGAAGCCCTTGCCCTCTTCGCCGATCAGGTTCTCGGCAGGAATTTCCAGATTGTCGAAGAACAGCTCGTTGGTCTCGTGGTTCACCATGTTGAGGATGGGGCGCACGTCCAGCCCCTTGCCGATGGCTTCCCTGAGGTCGACCAGGAAGATCGACATCCCCTCCGATTTCTTCTGCACCTGGTCGAGCGGCGTCGTGCGCGCTAGCAGGATCATCAGGTCTGAGTGCTGGATTCGGCTGATCCAGACCTTCTGGCCATTGATGATGTAACGGTCACCCTGCTTCACGGCGGTCGTCTTGATCTTCGTGGTGTCGGTGCCTGTCGTCGGTTCGGTCACCCCCATGGACTGCAGGCGCAGTTCGCCCGTGGCGATTCTGGGCAGATAGTGTTTCTTCTGCGCGTCGGAACCATGCCTGAGCAGGGTGCCCATGTTGTAGAGTTGCCCGTGGCACGCCCCGGAATTGCCTCCCGAGCGGTTGATCTCCTCCATGATGACGCTGGCCTCCGTCAGGCCAAGCCCGGAACCGCCGTACTCCTCGGGAATCAGCGCAGCCATCCAGCCAGCCTTCGTCAGCGCGTCGACAAACTCCTCCGGATAGCCGCGCGCCTGATCGATCCTGCGGTGGTACTCCGCCGGGAACTGCGCGCACAGGTCACGGATCGCATCGCGGATTTCGGGGTAAAGCTCACCGCCGGTAACGTTCATAGGTCTCTCGCTTTCAGGAAGGATCAGGTGAATTCCGCCGTGCCATCCATCGTCAGTTCACCGTGTTTCTCGGCCCAGAGCCTGGCGCGGCCCGGCGCCGCGCGCTGACCGCGCACTGTGAACGGATCGATATGAAAAGTCGGCGCGATGGCGCGGAAGGAAAAGCGCTTGATGCGCGACTCTGGCTGCGCGCGGCGCAGCCCGTCCAGCAGCAGCGTCGCAATCAGCGGACCGTGCACCACAAGGCCAGGATAGCCTTCCACCTTCGTGACATAGTCGAGATCGTAGTGGATGCGGTGCGAGTTGAAGGTCAGCGCCGAATAGCGAAACAGCAGCACAGGATCGGGCATGATGGGGAATATCCAGTCAGCATCCGCAGGCGCAGCAACGGGCGGTGGCGCGGCGCTCCCCGGCGCTGCCATCCCGCGGTAGACGATGTCGTGCTCTTCCTTGATGGCCGGGCCGGTTTCCCCAATGATCTCGTGGCGCACTGTGACGAAGACAAGATCACCTGATTTTCCGGCCTTGTGTTCGACCTTTGTCACCGTCGAGATGCGGCGGCAAGTTTCGCCGATCAGCAAGGGCTTCTGGAACGACAGCCGGCTTCCAGCCCACATGCGCCGCGGCAGCGGCACCGGCGGCAGGAAACCGCCGCGCGCCGGATGTCCGTCAGGCCCGGTATCGCTCAACGGGCTGACCGGAAGAAAATGCAGCCAATGCCAGAGCGGCGGCAGATCGGTGCCGTCCCTGCAGGTCGGATCGTCCCTGTTGAAAGTTGCTGCCAGCGCGTTTGAAGGGAACGGCGAAAGCCGTTCTTCCCGCGTCTCGCTCCGGCCGATCCATTGGCTCAAGCGGGTGATATCGAGGCTCATGGCGATACTCTTGAATTCTCAGCGCGGAGCGGAAAGCTGCGCCAGAGCTGCGGCTATTCCGGCAGCAGTATTACCGCCAATACCGGCATCGAATGCAAGCACTGCATCAGCCGCATCAGGCGGCAACAGCGCACGGACCTTGGCGGCAATCTTGTCACGGCGATCCGCAAGCGGCATGGGTGCATCAAGATCAACCGTTGCCTCCATCGAAGTGCCGTCGGCCAGCGCAAGGCGCACATGCGCCGCCGTATCGCTGACGGCGGGATC
>CAXTUM010000674.1:0-2058 GCA_964247205.1 uncultured Beijerinckiaceae bacterium | reverse complement strand
GCTCTACTATCGTCGCAGAAACACACAGTGACTACCTTATTGATAGGGTGCGATTGTGCGTTAGAAGTAAAAAAATTCGGCCCAGCGACGTTTCAATTTTATACTTCGAATCTGTCGGGACGGGCGCGCAGGTTCATCAAATGGACATAGATACTGAGGGTAATATCCAGAACGTACCCGACGGCTATCGAGATTTCTTCGTCAAAGAGCAAATGACCTTATTGGGCCTTTCTGACTGATGTGCGTAGTGATCGATGCAAACAAGGCGGCAGAATTTTGCAAGCAAGATAGGCCATATCTGAAAATGCTGCTGCAATGGGTTAACTCGGGAGGGCGAATTGCCTCAGGCGGCCGCCTTGAAGTTGAGCTTTTCAAGGTTCAAGCGATGAAATTGTTGTTGGTTGAATGGTCGCGGTCGGGAAAACTAATCAGAGTTTCACCTCATAAAATTATCGAACGCGAGGCTCTCGTTCGGGATCACTGTGTATCAGATGACCCGCACGTGGTTGCTTTGTAATTGCTCACCTGGTTGGCAGAAAGGGGTTGCGCTGGGTGGCGGGATTTGATTCAAGCTACGGATGGCGAACCCACCGCGTTTTGAGCTGAGTGATGTCGAGAAAGATAGCCTGCTGGCACAGCAGCAGGCGATGATCGAGCGGTTGGTGGCGCGAATATCCGAGCTTGAGGCGCTGGTAGGCAAGCCGCGCAAGACCTCGGCCAACTCTCATATTCCGCCATCGAAGGACGGGATTGGTCACAGCAAAGGCAAAAAGCGGAACATGGCGTTGGGTAGCAAGCGCCCGTCGCGCGCAGGCAAGGCGCGTTCGTTGACGCAGACGCCTGACAGGACTGAGCGGATGATTGCCAGTGCTTGCGGCCATTGTGGAACCGGGGTTTCGGGTCAGGCGCAGCGCTGCCGTCATCGCTATGACCATATCGACCTTCCGCCGATCCAGCCGGTTGTGACGCGGGTGGAACTGTTCGGCGGGCGTTGCGGTGGATGTGGCCGCCGCTATCGCGCGCCAGCGCCTGCGGGAATGCAACCGGGCACACCGTTTGGCCCCGGCATTCGCGCGTTGCTGGCGTACCTGCATCATAGCCATCATGTCAGCTTTGAGCGCTTGTCGCGGATCGCCGCCGAACTGTTCGGGCTGACCATCTCCGAAGGCGCGATCGCCAATATTTTCCGGCGCATGGGCACTGACATGGCCGCAGCCACCACGGCAATCCGCGACAAACTGCTGTCGGCGCGGATCATCGCCTCGGATGAGACCACCACCCGGACCAACGGCGTGACGCATTGGCAGTGGGTGTTCATTTCGGACAAGGCCGTGCTGCACAAGATCGCCCCGCGCCGCGCCCGCAGTGTTGCCGAAGAGGTGCTGGGCGGTCATCAGCCTGACATATGGGTGTCGGATCGCTATGCCGGTCAGCAAGAACTGGGCAAGGAACACCAAGTCTGCCTCGCACACGTCCTGCGCGATGTTCAATATGCCATCGACAGCGGCGATACGATCTTCGCCCCGAAAATCCGTGATCACCTGCGATGGGCGATCAGGGTTGGCAAGCGACGAACCGATCTCAAGGACACGACATTGGCCTGCTATGCCGCCAAGGCCGACAACAGGCTGACCCAGTTGATGCGCGCCCCCGTTGCTCATCCTGCAGGCAAGGTTCTGCTCAAGCAGATCAAGGCATGGCGCACGAAGTTCTTCGTCTTCCTTGCCAATCGCGATGTGCCTGCGACCAACAATGTCTCGGAACGCGAGATCCGGCCCTCCGTCGTGTTCCGCAAGGTCACAAACGGCTTCCGGTCAGACTGGGGTGCCCACATCCACGCCGGCTATCGCTCGGTCACAGGCACGGCACGCCTCTCCGGAAAATCCGCACTCGGTGCCATCCGCGACCTCGTCGATGGCAATTTCGCTCTCGCCTGATCAGCACCCAAAAAGCCAATCAGGTGAGCAATTACGTTAACAATGCCCTGCCGGTTCTGCCAACGCATTTCAGGTCACGAGATCGTCCATTGAATCGAGCGGGACATAAGTGACAAGTGAC
>CAXTUM010000673.1:0-2059 GCA_964247205.1 uncultured Beijerinckiaceae bacterium | reverse complement strand
ATCAGGAACGGCTATCGCTTCTATTCCTACGGCGATTCCTGCCTGCTGTTCCGTGCCCGATGACATCCGAAATTATTCACCAACCGACCAGAGACTTTCGTTTCAGCCTTGACGCGACGGATGGCGCTGCGCGCACGGGCGCGCTCACCATGCCGCGCGGCGTCATCCGCACGCCGGCCTTCATGCCGGTCGGCACCGCAGCGACCGTGAAGGGGCTCTATCCGCAGCAGGTGCGTGATCTCGGCGCCGACATCGTGCTGGGCAACACCTATCACCTGATGCTGCGCCCCGGCGCGGAACGCATCCAGAGGCTTGGGGGCTTGCACGCATTCATGCGCTGGCCCCATCCGATTCTGACCGATTCCGGCGGGTTCCAGGTGATGTCCCTATCGGGCTTGCGCGAGCTCACGGAGGATGGCGTCACCTTCAAATCGCATCACGACGGTTCGAAACATCACATGACGCCGGAGCGCTCGGTCGAGATCCAGAACCTGCTCGGCTCTGATATCGTGATGCAGCTGGATGAATGCATTCGCCTGCCCGCGCCGCGCGAGGAGGCGGAACGCGCGATGCAGCTCTCCGTCCGCTGGGCGGCGCGCTGCAAGGCGGCGTTCGGCAATCCCGAGGGCCGGGCGTTGTTCGGCATCGTGCAGGGCGGCACCGACGAGGGCTTGCGGAGGGATAGCGCCGAAGCGCTCGTGAACATCGGCTTCAACGGCTATGCCATCGGCGGATTGGCCGTCGGTGAGCCACAGGCGGACATGCTGCACACCATTGCCGCGACCGAGCCTTATCTGCCGAAGGAAAAACCGCGCTATCTCATGGGTGTGGGCACGCCGGATGATCTGCTGGAGGCGATCCGGCGCGGTGTCGACATGTTCGATTGCGTGCATCCCACGCGTGCGGGACGCCACGGAACGATCTACACCCGTTTCGGCAAGCTCAACATGCAGAACGCCAAGCACGCCGAGGACAATCGCCCGGTCGATGCCGAAAGCGCTTGCCCTGCAGCGCGCGACTACAGCCGCGCCTATCTGCATCACCTCATCCGCTCGCATGAGATGCTGGGCATGATGCTGCTGAGCTGGATCAACCTCGATTATTACCAGCGCCTGACGGAAGCCGCCCGCGCCGCGATCCGCGAAGGGCGATACGACGATCACGTTGGCGCGGTGAAAGAGGCCTGGAAGCAGGGCGAGACCTAACGAATCTTGTAAATCCCGTCCGGCGCATCGCGTCCCGTATCCGCCGCAGCCTTCAGGGCATCAACGATCCGGCCTGCAATGGGCAACCGGTAGTGCAAAGGGTCCCAGTAATTGGAATCCTGAGTTGTGATTGCGGACGGAATGCTGAAATCTACCACTTTGACGCCATGCTTGCGTGCAATCCTGGATATCCTGCCCTTGCACACCTCGATCTGTGCCGCATCGAGCGATCCGGGAACCGGCTGGGCCGCCACATGCAGTGGCATGAAGGCCAATATGCGCAGGGCTGAAGCAGGGCTTTTCTGCAAAATCTCTTCCAGCCAGACCAGAGCAGGGAATTGCAGTTTGTCCGCTTCCTGCTGGCTCAACATCACTGTCGGTAATACCGAAACTACTTTGGGCTCGCGAAATCCCTTCCAGATGTGGAACTGAGCACGCTGGAGATCGTAAGTATTCTCCGGCGGGGTGAAGACCTCGTATCCGTCATGTCGGATGCGCTCTGGCATCAGGCCGAGATGAAAAGCCGCCAGACGGCCCGTGATCTCCAGCGTCTTGGTGCTGAGCAGTTCCGGCAGGTCATTCCACGGATTTTCGTCATACATCCACGCCGGAAAACCCCGGAAGGTGATCCTCACGATGCTCTTTTCGTCCACGCACCACATCTGGTCGAGCCCGATCATGAAAGTCTTGGGATCGGGCCGATAACTCAGATAGAGCTTGGCCAGTTCTGTCTGCTCCCAGGCGGTCGCGGCATTCATCGCGAGATTGGCGAAACGCCCGCCGAATGCTCTGTCGAGTTGTTCCGGGTCCAGCAGACGGCTCGTCGAGGTGCCGATCACGACAGAGTCATAGGC
>CAXTUM010000672.1:0-2061 GCA_964247205.1 uncultured Beijerinckiaceae bacterium | reverse complement strand
GAGGCCTGGGCGACATGAGGCCAGCCTCGATCAGCCGCTTCGCACCGTGAATGTGCGACAGATCGAAAATCTCGATCTCCGGCGCGATGGCGAACTCCTTCATCCTGGTCGCCAGATCAACCACCAGGGTGGCGTGGTTTTCGTAGATGATCGTCGGGAAGTTGACGGACCCCGTCGAGAGCGAGGCCATATCCGGACGGTGGACGAGGCTCAGGCCGCGCGCCGAGGGATCACGCCCGCGTCCGCCCGTCGAGAACTGCACGATCATGCCGGGGCAATGCCTGCGCACGCCTTCCTGCACCTGCCGGAAACGTTCCGGATCTGACGAGGAAGACTCATCATCGTTGCGCACATGGATGTGGACAAGCGTCGCACCCGCCTCGAAGGCCGCATGTGTGGACTCGACCTGCTCTTGCGGCAACACCGGAAGGGCCGGATTGTCCTTCTTGCGCGGCACGGAACCGGTGATGGCGACAGCAATGATGACTGGACGCATGGTTCAGGTTCCCGGAATGTTGATCAGGCCATACCTTGGACAGCACGCGCCGTCTCTAGCGCATCGAATTCATGGATCCAACCAAACCGTTCGGCAAATCCCGCAAGGTTTGTATCACGCGAAGCGGTTTGGGATGGCGGCAAGTGGAGCACTCGGTTCGTATCGCGCGAACTGCGCTGGATGAGCCGGGTGCGCGCACGCCGTAACGCCTGATAGCGCTTCATCACTGCGTCGGGACCGTCGAAACGACGATCCACCAGCAACTCTGCCAGCGTGATCGCATCCTCGATCGAGGTATTTGCGCCCTGGCCATGATGCGGCAGCATACCGTGGGCAGAATCGCCAATCAGAACGGCCCTCCCGCGCTGCCATTGCTGGAGCGGCCTTACTGTGAACAAACCCCAACGCACAAGCTGAGGCTCGCCGCACACCATCTCGACCACGGCAGGGTGCCACCCTGCGAAAGCCCGTTCCGCGTCTTCCGGTCGACACGGCATGGTGGAGGACGGGGCGTCCCACACAGTTGGCCCTTCCGTGACAGCAAAGAAATTGACATCGCCCCCTTCAGGTCCGATCGCGTAATGCAGCAGATGAGCGTCTTGCCCCATCCAGAACTGGATAGCGCGAGGGTCCGGCAGCTGCGGCAGGCGATCAACGCTCACGATGCCGCGGAACGCGCTGGTCCCTGAGTACAATACACTGTCGCCGCCTGTCACGTAGTGTCGGACGAACGAGCGCACCCCGTCCGCCCCGATGACGAGATTTGCTTCGCAGGTATGACCGTTGGCAAAGCCGAGACGCAGCGCACCGGGCGCCTCGTCGATACTGGTCAGGCGATGGCCGAGATGCAGATCGTCGGGGCCGTGGACGTTGCCGAGCACCTTTTGCAGGTCAGCGCGGTGGACGCCGAGATACGGCGCACCAAACCGGCGCCGATAAGCGCTGTCTTGTGCGACGGGCAGCGCCGCGATCCGCTCTCCGCTTGCGCCGTCGCGATAGATCAGCTCGCTCGGCTCCGTCGCGCTCCTGACAAGGTCGTCGAGGCAGCCCAGGCGCTGCAGTTCGCGCGTGCCGTTGGCTGAAAGGGCGACGGCCGCGCCGATCTCGCGCAGTTCGGTGGCCTGTTCATACACCTGAGCGTTCACACCGCGTTGACGCAGTGCGATGGCGAGCGTCAGCCCACCGATGCCGGCCCCGATGATCGCGATCCGTGGGAAATCATGATTGTTCGACATGTGCGCTCCGGGTGCGGCTCGTCAGCCCTGATCGCCGCCGCCGACCGGCAGAACGGTGCCGGTGATATAGGACGACTCGTCGGAGGCGAGGAAAAGGATGGCTGAAGCCATTTCCTTCAACAGGCCATAGCGCTTCATGTGGCTGGACTGGGTGGTCTGATCGACAACCTCCTGAATCCAGGTTTTGTCCTGCGCGGTTAAGGCATCAGTGCCGCGTGGAATCCTGCGCGGCGGCGCTGTTGTGCCGCCCGGTGCCACGGCATTGACGCGGATGTTTTTCGTGCCGACCTCGTAAGCGAGCGAGGCCGTCAGCGCGTTCACTGCGCCCTT
>CAXTUM010000671.1:0-2063 GCA_964247205.1 uncultured Beijerinckiaceae bacterium | reverse complement strand
CACACTGATGCTTGTATCCGCGCCAATGCCCGGAGTAGCCCAGCAGTCATCGCCAACTGCTCCAAGGACAGACCGCATTCCGTCGTTCCGGGCCGACGATGTCGAGGCAGCGCTCACCACCCGCCTGGCCTATGTGATCACCGGAGACCGCGAAATCGACGAGATCAGCCGTCAGGGCCTGCAAGGCCTGACGCGGGCCATGTCGACCCGCACAGCGCTCGATCCCGGAGAACCTATCGGCCTTGATATCTCGCGCGACGAACTGGTTTTCTATCCACTGCTTTACTGGCCGATGGTCCCAAGCCGCCCCGCTCCCTCAGAGGCCGCGATGCGCAAGATCGATGCCTTCATGAAAGGCGGCGGCACCATTATCTTCGATACGCGCGATGCGCTCAACAACCGCGGCGGCAACACCGTCACCCCCGAAACGCAGTACATGCGCCGTATTCTTGCGACCATCGACGTGCCCGATCTTGAGCCTGTCCCGAAAGACCACGTGATCACCAAGACATTCTATATCCTTGAGAACTTTCTGGGCCGCTACGCTACCGGGCGCACCTGGATCGAGGTTCTGCAGCGCAATCAGGAGCAGGACCGCACGCGGCCCGCGCAGGCCGGTGACAGGGTTTCTCCCATCATCATCACCGGCAATGATCTCGCCGGAGCATGGGCCGTGGACCGCCTCGGCCAGCCGCGCTTTCCGCTGGTTCCCGGCGATGCGCGCCAGCGCGAACTCGCGTTGCGCGGCGGCGTCAACATTGTGATGTATGCGCTGACCGGCAACTACAAGGCCGATCAGGTGCACGTGCCTGCGCTGCTTGAACGGCTGGGGCAGTGATGGATCGCTTCAGCCTTATCTTCACACCTTTCCTGCCCTGGCCTGTTATCGCTGTTCTCGGTGTAGTCGCGCTGGCTGTTGCAGCTCTGGCGCTTTTTGCCCGGCAGCGCGGCGGCTGGATGCGCTTGCTCGCGCTCGGCCTTCTGGTTCTGGCCCTCACCAATCCCGCCTTTGTCACGCTGGACCGTGACAAGCTGAACGATGTCGTCGCGGTCGTTGTGGACCGCAGCGGCAGCCAGCGTCTGGGTGACCGCATGGCGCAGACAGACCGCGCCCGCGACGAGGTGATGCGGCAGCTCAACGCCCGTCCCGGAACCGATGTCCGCGTCATCGAGGTGGATGAGCGTGATACCGATATTGACGGAACACGCCTGTTCGAAAGCCTTCAGGCCGGCCTTGGCGATGTGCCGCCCGAGCGCATGGCCGGTGTCATCGCCATCACCGACGGGCGCGCCCATGATGTTCCTGCCAATGCGCGGGCGCTGGGCTTTCAGGCTCCGGTTCACGCCCTGATCACCGGGCGTGAGGGCGAGCGCGACCGGCGTCTCGAGGTGGTGCAGGGCCCCCGTTTCGGCATTGTCGGCAAGGATGTGCAGGTGGCTGTCCGCATCATTGATTCCGGTGTCACGGCCAATGCCCCGGCCAATGTCGTGATCCGGCGCGGCGGCCAGGTCATCGCGCGGCGTACAGGGAGTACGGGCCAGATCATACGCGTTCCGGTCCGCATCGAAAACGCAGGGCAGAACCTCATCGAGATCGAGGCGGAATCGATTCCCGACGAATTGACCCTTCTGAACAACGTCGCGGTCCTGCCCATCGAGGGCGTGCGCGACAAGCTGAAGGTACTGCTGGTTTCAGGCGAGCCGCATGCGGGTGAGCGTACATGGCGAAATCTCCTCAAGGCCGACGGTAACGTCGAACTCGTGCATTTCACCATTCTTCGGCCGCCTGAGAAGCAGGATGGCACGCCGATCAACGAACTGGCGCTGATCGCATTTCCGACACGCGAGCTTTTCGTGCAGAAGATCGCGGAGTTCGACCTGATCATCCTCGACCGCTACGCCAACCAGAGCATCCTGCCGCCAAGCTATTTCGAGAACATCGTCAAATACGTGCGCGACGGCGGCGCGGTGTTGTTGGCGTCAGGCGGCGAGTTCGCAGGACCGGGCAGCCTCGCCACGACGCCGCTGATGCAGATTCTTCCTGCGCGGCCTCAAGGCAATGC
>CAXTUM010000670.1:0-2068 GCA_964247205.1 uncultured Beijerinckiaceae bacterium | reverse complement strand
AAACATGCCGATGCGCATGAGAAGATGGGATTCAGTCAAGGATGGGGCAAGGTGCTCGAGCAGCTGGTTGAGTACGTAAAGACGACACCGATGGGTTGAGATTGGGTGTCGATTTAGGCCGACCTCGTACGACTAGTACGTGAGGAGATATCCCCATGCCCCTTCCAATGACCCCCACCATTACCGCTTTTGCGGCGTCGCCTGATCGCGGCCAAGGGCTGGCGCGTGACACACGCGTTCGATCGGCCCTTGAGCCTTCGGGTTTGCTCGACGGGTATTCGAACCTTTCTGCTTATGTGGCCCGCGCCGAAACGCGACCGGCATACAAGAGGGCGTTCGCCGCGCAATTAGCTGTCTACACTAACAAGCCGCCGACCAGCTAACGTGCCCGGGCCTCGCTGCCAAAGCCGATACTCGGCTATCATCGCCTGCCAAGTAACGTTCGATGTAGTTTTAAAGGTGTAGCGACATGAATCAACGCAAGGTTGCGATCGTGACCGGTTCGGCAAGCGGTGTGGGCGCTGCAACAGCGTTGGGGCTTGCTCGTCGCGGCTACGACGTGCTCATCAACTATTCGAAGAGCGAGCAAGAGGCGAGGGACACTGAGGCGGCCTGTCGAGAGGCAGGTGCCGATACCCTGGTTGTGCAAGGAGACGTTGCTGATGACTCCGCCTGTCGCGCCATGGTGCAAGCCGCGGTCACGCGCTGGAAACGGCTCGACGGGCTGGTCAACAACGCTGGCATTTCCACCTTCGGCGGCTCGGCAAATTGGGACGCGCTCGATGCCCAGGTGTTTCAGAACATCATGGGCGTCAATGTCGTTGGTGCGTTTCAAATGGTCCGGGCTTGCGCCGTCCATTTAAGGGCCCACCAAGGCGCCATTGTCAACGTGTCCTCGATTGCCGGTGCACTGGGCATTGGGTCATCGGTGCCTTATGTCGCTTCCAAGGGCGCGGTCAACGCGATGACACTGCATCTGGCGAGAGCGCTCGCACCGGACATCCGCGTCAATGCGGTGTGCCCTGGGCTGATCACTACGCGATGGTTCAAGGAAGGCATCGGGCAACAAGGATATGAAGCCCTGAAGGCCGCCTACGAGCGCTCGACTCCGCTTCAGCGAGCCTGCACGGCCGAAGATGTTGCCGACGCGGTAATCTGGTTGCTGGATGCAGCGCGCACGGTGACAGGGGAGTTGGTGCTCCTCGACTCGGGCATGCATCTGGGCGCCCCGCCTACCATCGTGCCCGCGCCAGCCTGAACGCCGCCTGCAGATGTGCACCGTCGACACGCGGGCGTGCGATTGCCTCAGGAACTCGCCTCTTCAAGCCTGATGAGCCGCTTGCCAAGGTTCTCACCGCGGTATAGCCCGGCGATGGCGCTGGGCGCCTGCTCGAGGCCCTGCAGAATGTCCTCACGGTAGCGAAGCTGGTCGGCGCTGACCCATCGAGAGAGTTCTTCGAGCGCGCCGGGATACCTCGCTTCATGGTCCATGACCAGCAGTCCCTGCATTGATGCGCGTTTGACCAGCAGATGGCGCTCCACGCGAGGGCCTTGCGGCGTTGGGCTCCAACTGGCAACCGATGCCGTGCCACAGACAATGACTCGGGCGCCAACCGCGAGATGCTTGAGGACGGCATCGCTGATGGCGCCGGCGGTGTTGTCGAAATAGACGTCGACACCGTCGGGACATGCCGCTGACAGCGCCTGGTCGAGGTCATCGGCCTTGTAGTCGATCGCCGCGTCGTAGCCAAAGACCTCGGTGCACAGTTTCGTCTTGCCCGTGCCTCCGGCAATTCCCACGACCCGACAACCTTTGATCTTGGCGATCTGCCCCACACATGAGCCGACCGCGCCAGCGGCCGTGGAAACCACGACAGTCTGCCCTGCCTTTGGCCGTCCGATCTCGAGCAAGCCGAAGTAGGCAGTCAGACCGTTCAGGCCCAGCACGCCAAGCGAAGTGGAGAGCGGCGGTCCGCAGGGCGGCAGCTTGCGCTGGATGGCCTGCGGCCGAACGCAGGCGTATTCTTGCCAGCCGAGCCAGCCTGTCACAAGGTCGCCCGCCTGATAG
>CAXTUM010000669.1:0-2068 GCA_964247205.1 uncultured Beijerinckiaceae bacterium | reverse complement strand
GATCTGCACGGCGGCGGGGGAGAGAGCGTCGGAGATGAGGACACGGGGTTTGGTCATGGGAAGGCTCCTATTCCTTCTCCCGCTTGCGGGAGAAGGTGGCCCGAAGGGCCGGATGAGGGAAATCGGGTTGGATTGCGGATGACAGGAAAGCCCTCATCCGCCTTCGCTTCGCTCAGGCACCTTCTCCCGCAAGCGGGAGAAGGAAAGGACGGGGCATCACCCCTTGAGCTTCGCCTTCTCGACCGCAAACGCCTTCGCGATCCACGGCAGCAGCGCTTTCACATCGCGCGTCTGGACCGTCGCACCACACCAGATGCGCAAACCGGGAGGCGCATCGCGGTAATGCCCGAGATCAAGGCCAACGCCTTCTTTCTCGAGATACGCCACGATTGCCTTGGCGAAATTCGCCTGATCATCGGCGGAAAGCTTCGTCACGGCGGGATCGGTGAATTTGAGACAGACGCTGGTGTTCGAGCGCGTCTTGGGCTTCACCGCGAGGAAATCGATCCAGTCGTTGGCCTTCACGAAACCTGCAATGGCGCGGGTGTTGCTGTCAGCCCGCTTGATCAGGCCCTGCAACCCGCCAACCTTCTTCGCCCACATCAGCGCGTCGATGTAATCCTCGACGCACAGCATCGACGGCGTGTTGATCGTCTCGCCCTCGAAGATGCCCTTGATGAGCTTGCCGCCAGCTGTGAGACGGAAAACCTTCGGGATCGGCCATGCCGGCTTGTAGGTCTCGAGGCGGGCAACCGCACGCGGGCTGAGGATCAGAATGCCGTGGGCTGCTTCCCCGCCCAGCGCCTTCTGCCAGGAGAAGGTCGTGACATCGAGCTTGGCCCAATCGAGCGGCTGCGCGAAAGCGGCGGATGTGGCGTCGCAGAACGTCAGCCCCTCGCGATCCGCCGCGATCCAGTCGGCGTCCGGCACGCGCACGCCGGACGTCGTGCCGTTCCAGGTGAAACAGATGTCGCGGGTTTTGGTGTCGAGCTTCTTGAGGTTCGGGAGTTCGCCGTAAGGCGCGGTCACCGTCTCGCAATCCGCGAGCTTGAGTTGCTTCACTGCGTCCGTAACCCAGCCTTCACCGAAAGATTCCCAAGCCACCATGGTGACGGGGCGCGCGCCGAGCATCGTCCACATCGCCATCTCGTAGGCGCCGGTGTCCGAGGCCGGCACGATGCCGATGAGATAATCCGCAGGAACCTGCAAAACCTCACGCGTCAGGTCGATGGCATGCTTGAGCTTGAGCTTGCCGATCTTCGCACGGTGGGACCGTCCAAGAGCTGCATCGCTGAGGTTTTTGAGGGACCAGCCCGGTCTTTTGGCACACGGACCGGAAGAGAAATTGGGCACTTTGGGGCGAGCAAGAGTCGCAGCCGCAGCTGTCGTGTTCGTCATGGCAGTCTCCATCCTCACAGATGATTGCGCCTCGTTAGGGAGGCGTGTCCTGTTGCGGCGTATGGGGGAGAACGGGGTAGCGTGTCAAGCAGCGGAAACACGCCCTTGCCAATACCCACGTTCGCCCGCATCTCTGCACCATGACCGCGCCAGTCTTCACCAACCCCGCCGCCGCCCTCCCCGAGCGGTTCTACGCCACTGTTCACCCGCAGCCGGTCAACGCCCCGCGCCTGCTTGTTCTGAACCATCCGCTGGCCGAAGAACTCAATCTCGACCCAAACTGGCTTGCCAACCTTGATGGCCTCGCCATGCTCGCCGGCAATGCCTTCCCCGAGAGCGCAAACCCCATCGCGATGGCCTATGCCGGCCACCAGTTCGGGCATTTCACGCACCAGCTTGGCGATGGCCGAGCATTGTTGATCGGCGAGGTGATCGACCGCAGCGGCCAGCGCCGCGATATCCAGCTCAAGGGGTCGGGCCGCACGCCGTTCTCGCGCGGCGGCGACGGGCGTTCTGCGCTGGCTCCTGCCTTGCGGGAATATCTCATCAGCGAGGCCATGCACGCTTTGGGTATTCCCACCACGCGGTCACTGGCGGTGGTGGCCACCGGCGAGCGTGTTGTGCGCGAAACCGTCCAGCCCGGCGGCATTTCCACGCGCGTGGCGAGCAG
>CAXTUM010000668.1:0-2071 GCA_964247205.1 uncultured Beijerinckiaceae bacterium | reverse complement strand
TGCGTTTTAGCAGCAGCAACCGATCGGCCGATCAGATCAAGCGCCATCGTCCAGTCGAGACCCATGCCGCGCTGCGCGGTATCCATGGCCTCGGCTACGCCCAGCCCCAGCGACCAGAGATGCTCGCGGAAGGCAATCGTGCGGTCCCAGTCCGGCGCGGCGGCCAGCCATGGATCGATATCGGCGAACGGGTCCGCCACGACATGGCCTGCCGCCAGCGCAATGCGGTTCAGCGGGCGGGTGCTGGCCTTGAAGTCAAGGCGCGGAGCGGACAGCGTGAAAGTCTCGATGCTGCGGTCGGCCCGGGGAAGCTGGATCGTGGCCATCGCTCAGGCCTTCAAAGCCGGAACATCGACCCAGCGTCGCTCCTTCCAGCTTTCCAGCGCGCATTCCACGAGCTGCACGCCCTTGGCCCCTTCCAGCAGGGTGAACTTGTAGGGCGCATCTTCCGCCACATGGCGCAGGAACATCTCCCACTGTGTCTTGAAGCCGTTGTCGTAATTCCGGTTGTCCGGCAGCTTCTGCCAGGTCTCGCGGAAGTTGATGGTCTGTTTCTGGTCAGGGTTCCACACCGGGCGGGGCGTCGCCATGCGCGGCTGGATCGTGCAATCCCACAGACCGGCAACGGCGGAGCCGAGCGTGCCATCCACATGGAAGGTCACGAGATCATCGCGGTTGACGCGCGTCACCCAGGACGAGTTCATCTGCGCGATGACACCACCCGCAAGCTGGACCGTGGCATAGGCCGCATCATCCGCCGTCGCTTTGTAGTGCTTGCCTTTCTCGTCCCAGCGATCCGGGATGTGCGTCGCGCCGAGACAGGAGATGGATTCGACCTCCCCAAAGAGATTGTCCAGCACATAGCGCCAGTGGCAGATCATATCGAGGATGATGCCACCGCCATCCTCCGAGCGGTAATTCCACGAAGGACGCTGCGCTGCCTGCCAGTCGCCCTCGAAGACCCAGTAGCCGAACTCGCCCCTGACCGAGAGGATCTTGCCGAAGAAGCCGCTGTCGCGCAGGGCCGCCAGCTTCAGCATTCCGGGCAGGAACAGCTTGTCCTGCACGACGCCGTGCTTGATGCCCGCCTTGTCCGCTATGCGGCAGACTTCTAGCGCTTCGGCGAGATTGGTGGATGTCGGCTTCTCGCAATAGATGTGCTTGCCAGCGGCAATCGCTTTTTTCAGCAGGGAAGGGCGCATCTGCGTGGTGCCGGCATCGAAGAAGATCGCGTCATCCGGGTTCGCAAGAGCCTTGTCGAGATTGTCAGTGTAGCGTTCGACGCCATGCAATTTTGCAAGTGCCGCAATCTTTGGCAGGCTGCGCCCCACAAGGATCGGATCTGGCATCAGCATCGTGCCATCCGACAGAGCCAAACCACCTGCAGCCCGGATCGCAAGGATGGAGCGGATGAGGTGCTGGTTCATGCCCATGCGCCCGGTGACGCCGTGCATGATGATGCCGATTCGCTTCAGCGACATGACTGATTCTCCCAATACGTTTTTCTTATTAAGTAACTAGTGAGTGAATTATATTCTCACGAGCGGGCGAGTCAAGCGGCTCGCAAGCCTCATGGCCGCACCGCCGAAAGCACGAAGTCCACCACATGCCGCCGCCGCTGTGCGAGCAGGGCCGGATCATCCAGCTTGCGTCCGCCGATCACCGACAGCGTGTGGATATTGGAAAAGTAAAAATAGGAGACGCCAACCACCGAGATCCACAGCTGGAAGGCATCCAGATCCTTGCGGAAGGCCCCCGACGCTGCCCCTTTGCGCAGGATGCGGTCCACCGAAGCCATGATGGTGGAGTTCATGTCCTCGACCCGCGAAGACTTCCTCAGAACTTTCGCTTTCTGCCGGTTTTCGGTGTTCAGCAGGCTGATGAAGGTGCGGTCGCGGGCGAAACTGTCGAAGGTGAATTCAGTCAGCCGCGTCAGCGCCGCGACGGGATCGGCCTCGTCAAGCTTCAGCCGCGCCTCGGCCCCGCGCGCGCTGGCATAGGCCTGCTCCAGCACCTCAAGGTAAAGCTGCTCCTTGCTGCTGAAATAATGGTAGATCATCCGCTTGTTGAC
>CAXTUM010000667.1:0-2077 GCA_964247205.1 uncultured Beijerinckiaceae bacterium | reverse complement strand
GCGTCAGCATGACGGGCATGATCTGCCAGGACAGGCCGAAGCGGTCCTTCACCCATCCGCATTGCTCGGCGTCCGGCACGGCAGAGAGTGCATTGGACAGCCGCTCCACCTCGGCTTGTGTTTTCACAGGAATCATCAAGGACACAGCTTCGTTGAATTTGAAGTGCGGGCCGCCGTTGAGGCCAAGGAAGGGCCTGCCCATCAGGGTGAATTCGACGGTTAGGACGCCTCCGGCCTTGCCCGACGGATAGTCGCTGGGTGCCCTGTGGACGGCGTCGACGCGGCTGTCGGGCAGTAGCGAGGCATAGAAGTTGGCTGCCTCTTCGGCATTGCCGTCGAACCAGAGGCATGGGGTGATGGTTTTCATGGGATGTTTCTCCGATGCGAGACAGTTTCAGGCAGCGTTGCCCGCCTGGACGGCGACCTGTTGCGCAAGTTCGCCGAGTTGAAGCGCAGCAGCTTTCCACCCCTCGTGGAAGCCCATGGCCTTGTGTTTCGCCTTGTCTTCCGCCGTCCAGTGGCGCGCACCCCAGTGCATCGTCGTGCCGCCATCCGGTGCATCTGTGAAATGGACGAAGCCCGTCATGAAGGGTGCACCGTCTTTCGGGATGAAGCCTTCAGAAAAGGCGTCGGTGAAGATCAGCCGCTCCAGAGGACTGATCTCAAGGAAACTGCCCTTGTTGTCGTGCCGCTCGCCGTTCGGGCCTTCGAAAACCGTGTTCATGCGGCCGCCCGGGCGCAGGTCGATCTCGGCCTGCGTCACCCGCCAGGGCTTCGGGCAATACCACTGCTTGAGCAGCGCGGCCTCGGTCCAGCAGCGCCAGACGATGGCGCGCGGAGCCTTGACATGATGGGTGATACTGAGTTCGTTGGCGGTGGCTGATGTCATGGTCCCGCTCCCTCACGCCCTGCTGTCATTGAGTTTGGCGAAGCCGCCATAGATCATCCGCTTGCCGTCGAAGGGCATTGGATTGACGTCGGTCGCCATGCGGGGATCCGCCATCACCTTGGCCATGCCGGCGTCGCGGGCAGTCCTGGACGGCCACTCGATCCACCCCAGCACCACGGTTTCGCTAGCGCCGGCCTTCACCGCCATGTGGAAATCGGTCAGCTTGCCATGGGGCACGTCGTCACCCCAGCCATCGACGATGCGCAGTGCACCAGCCTCGATGAAGACCGGTGCGCAGGCGCGGCAATGGTTGACGTAGGCGTCTTTCTCTGCCGTGGGGACGGAGGCCACGAACCCGTCGATGTAGGTGGCTGTGTCTATCTTGGTCATTGTCGTGTTCCTTTCTTCGGATCGTTAGCGAACAGGAGCCGCACATAGCGGGCGAGATGATCGGCGCTCTCTTCGGCGATTGCCGCGCCGCCCTTCGCCTTGGCGAGGATGAAGGCGCCCTGAAGTACCGCCTGGGTGTGGAGGGCGAGCGAGCCCGCGCTCCAGCCCGTATCGGTGCCTGCGGGATCGAGCCCGCGCTGCACCATGGCCTCCGCGATGTAAGGCTCGATTGTGGCGGCATGGCTGCTGATCGAGGCATCGCAGGCGGCGGCGATGGCGCGGGAGCTCTGGTGCACCTCCTGCGCCATGGTGCCGACGAGGCAGGTGAATTCGTGCAGCTCCCCCTGCAGGATGTCCCGCCGAAAAGCGATGTAGGCCAGCACCCGTTCCAGTGGATCATCATGGCGGTGGTACGGCGCTTCGGCGAAGAAGGCGCTCGTCACCTTCGACCAGTGCTCCGCCGCAGCGACACCCAGCGCATCCTTGCTGTCGAAATGGTGGAAGAACGCGCCCTTGGTCACGCCTGCGGCGGCGCAGAGATCATCGACTGACGTGGCCGTGAAGCCCTTGGTGCGGATCGTCCGCAGCGCGGCGTCGAGGATCTTGTCTCTGGCGGTTCCGGCGCGAGCCATGGTTGGGGTTCCAATCGTTGACAAAATAAATACCAACCAGTTGGTATGTTGTCAATCCTTGATCATTTGCTGCCATCGCGCTCTCTTAAGCGGCCTGCATCCGCGCAGGCACGGATCACCGCAAGCGAACCGAGCCCGTTTGCGCCGGTATGAATACACCCGATGA
>CAXTUM010000666.1:0-2080 GCA_964247205.1 uncultured Beijerinckiaceae bacterium | reverse complement strand
GCTTTCGCCACGTCGGGACTTGCTGCGCTCGCGGCCATCGCGACAGCGCCTGCGCCGGACCTGATCCTGCTCCTGTCAGACATCAACATGCCCGGCATGAGCGGGCTGGAGCTGCTGCCCCGGGTCAAGGCGATGCATCCGGCCCTGCCGGTCGTCATGATCACCGCGTATGGCGATGCCGAGACCCGGCGCAAGGCGGCGGAATGCGGCGCGGAGGGGCTGATGTCCAAGCCCATCGACTTCGGCGTCCTGCGCGCCGACATCGACCGACGGCTGTCCGAACGCGGCGTTGCCGCATGACCACCATTCTCGTGGTCGATGACGAGCCGGACCTCGAGACGCTCGTCATTCAGAAATTCAGACGCCAGATCCGCGAGGGAGAATTCTCGTTCCTTTTCGCCCGGGACGGCGTTGAAGCGCTGGAAACAGTCGCGGGCCATCCGGAGATCGATCTCGTCCTCTCCGACATCAACATGCCGCGCATGGACGGATTGACCCTGCTCGCACGTTTGCAGGAGTCCGCCACTCCGCTCGCGACCGTGATCGTGTCGGCCTATGGTGACATGTCCAATATCCGCACTGCAATGAACAGCGGCGCTTTCGACTTCCTGACCAAGCCGATCGATTTCGCGGATGTCGAGTTGACCATTGCCAAGACGATCCGCTCTGTCGGCGCTGCGCGCGAGTCGCGATCACAACGTGCGGTTGCTGAACGGGCCCATGCCGCTCTTGCCCGCTATTTCTCTCCCAACCTCGCGGCCGAACTGGCGGCTGAAGGCCGCAGCCCTGATCTGGCCGCGCGCCGGCGCGATATCACGGCGCTGTTCACGGATGTCGCCGGCTTCACAAGCCTGGTCGAAACGCTTGAACCCGTCGCGCTGGCAAAGCTGCTCAACGGCTATTTCACCGGCATGACGGAGATTGTTTTCGCCCATGGCGGGACAGTGGCGAAAATCATGGGCGACGCCCTGATGGTGCTGTTCGGCGCGCCGGTTGATCAGCCCGATCACGCCGCGCGAGCGGTCGCCTGCGCGCTTGATCTTGATACCTTCGCACAGCAGTTCCGGGTGGCGTCACTCAAAGACAACCTGCTCATCGGGGAAACCCGCATTGGCGTGAATTCAGGACCTGCGCTTGTCGGCGATTTCGGCGGCGGCCTTTACTTCGACTACACGGCCTATGGTGACACCATCAATACCGCATCACGGCTTGAAGCTGCCAACAAGGCGGTCGGCACGCGCATCTGTGTCAGCACGCATGTTCTCGAAAGGGCGCCTGATCTCCCGGTGCGGCCGATCGGCGATCTGATGCTTCGCGGCAGGACCGATGCCTTGCGGTGTTACGAGCCGCTGCGGCCTGCGGACAGCGCGGAAGCTGGTGCATATGTGGCCGCGTTTTCAAAGCTGGCAGCACAGGACCCTGGTTCGCGAGCCTCCTTCGCTTCCCTTGTCGGCGCTAACCCGGACGATCCCCTTGCCAATTTTCACCTGCGCCGGCTGCTCAACGGGCAAACCGGGGCGGGCGTGGATCTTCGATAGTCCGCAATCTTGTAGGCATCCGCCTGTGATGCAGGAATTCGTGTGCTGACGTCTGAGGCGGTGCGGCAAGGCCGGACGGAACTTGCAGTGACGCACCTCTTTGGGTGGCGTTAACGACATTTGCACAACCAGAGGACGCAGGTTTGCCATCTCAAATGGTTAATAATTTATAAAATCTGCTCCGGTTGTGTGTCTTTCAAGTGCCTCAGGCCTGTCTCCAGCAATTTCGCATCCTGTCCCAGCGGGATGCCATGGGTGGAGGCGTTCACCTCTGCATTTTTAGTCATTCGACATCCTGGCTCCCAGGAGGTGTCCGCTGTTCGCATTTTTGATCTGCTGACCCGAAAGTCCAGTCCATGACCGTTACCGTCACAACCTCCACCAATTTCACAGGCCAAGCGCCGACCAACGAGACCGACATCGCCTTCATCACCAATAATTTCAGCACGGCCACCTTCACCGCGACACAGTTCGGCATCGGGCTGATCAGCCCTACGGTCTACGGCAACCAGTTCAGCACACCCGGCAATTCCACCTTCAAC
>CAXTUM010000665.1:0-2081 GCA_964247205.1 uncultured Beijerinckiaceae bacterium | reverse complement strand
CCTTCCGCCGACTGGGCGAGCGATGCAGCTCTGGCCTATCGCTGTCAGGATCGTGACTGGCTGGGCGCTATGGCTCTGGTGGAACAGGCGGCGAGCCGCAGGCTGGTCGACAAGGAAACCGCCCGCAAGCAGCGCGCCATCCTGCTCACTGCCGATGCACTCGACCGCAGCGCCCGCGAGCCGGATGCCGCCTTCCGCGCCGCGCAGGAAGCCGTGAAACTGGACCCGGCGCTGTCCCCCGCAGCCGCTTTTCTGGGGCGCAAAACCAGCGAAAAGGGCGAATACGCCCGTGCCTCGAAGCTGCTGGAAGCCGCATGGACCGCCGCGCCGCATCCCGATGTCGCGGAAGCCTATCTCGATGTGCGTCTGGGCGATTCCGCGCAGGACCGCTTGAAACGCGCGCGCGTCTTGCTGAGGCTGTCGCCGCGTGATCCCGAGTCGCGGCTGGTTGTTGCCCGTGCCGCACTCGATGCGCGCGAATTCAAGACAGCCCGCGAAACGCTCGAAACGCTTGTGCTCGAGCATCCTACCGTGCGCGCATGCGTTTTGATGGCGGAATTGGAAGAGGCGGATGGCGGCAACATGGGCCTCGTGCGCGAGTGGCTGGCCCGCGCCTCACGCGCTCAGCGCGACAAGGCCTGGGTGGCTGATGGCCGTGTTTCGGAGACATGGGCCCCGATCTCGCCCGTCAGCGGCAAACTCGGCGGATTCCTGTGGACCACGCCGCCGCAGGCGCCGGGGTCCGTCCTGATCGACGAGATCAAGGCGGCTCCGATCATGGTGGAGGCCGCGCCGTCAACGCCAGGTCCGGTCGACATGGTGGCTATCGCGCCGCTGGCAGCCTTGCCGGAGGCCCCGGCTCCTGATGATCCGGGACCGGAAGCTGCCGCAGCAACAAAGAAGCGCGGCTGGTTCGGCTGACCGTGTGAACGGTTTTCACTGCCCCCGGCACAATGTCATGACATCCGGTCAATATTGAGTGCAAGCAGTGCCGAAAGCACCGCTGCCTTCTCACTGAAGGGCTTGAGCGCCTGCTGCGCCACTTCAGTGACGTCCGCCAGCAGGAGGCGAGCGCCTTCGACACCGCGCAGGCTGACGAAGGTCGCCTTGCCCGCCGCTGCGTCCTTGCCCGTGGCCTTGCCGACCGCAGCGGCATCGCCTTCCACGTCCAGCAGATCATCCTTGATCTGGAAGGCAAGGCCGAGTGATGCCGCGTATTGCACAATCGACTGCCGCTGCCGGGTTGTGGCCCCGCCCAGCACGGCGCCCATGGCGCAGGCCGCAACGATAAGCGCGCCGGTTTTCATCGACTGGATGCGGATGATGCTGTCCTCGGGCGAAAGTCCGGTTGTGAAGGCCGGATAGCGGCCCTCGGCGGCGAGATCAAGCAATTGCCCGCCCACCATGCCGCCAACGCCCGCTCCCTGCGCCAGCAGCCGAACCAGCTCCAGCCGCTGCTCTGCTGAAGCAGCCGTGCGCCTGTCCGCCAGCGCATCGAAGGCGAGCGTCAGCAGGGCATCACCCGCCAGCACGGCCATGGCATCGTCATAAGCCTTGTGAACGGTCGGTTTGCTGCGGCGCAGGTCGTCATTGTCCATCGCGGGCAGATCGTCATGCACGAGGCTGTAGCAATGGATCATCTCCACCGCCGCACCTGCCCGCACGGGCCCGTTCCCGATTGTGCCGAATAGCCGTGATGTTTCGATCACGAGAAACGGCCTGAAGCGCTTGCCGCCGCCCAGCGCGGCATAGCGCATGGCCTCCATCAGCAGGGCAGGCCGCATGATCTCCGAGCCGACGGCATGCTCCGAGAGAAGCATGCCAAGCATCGCCTCAGTCTGCGCCGCTGCCTTCCGGATTCGTCGGGCCAACGCCTGCTGGCTGATGGTGTGAACCTGTGCTTTATCCATGCATGAACCTGCGCATGCCAGCCTTGACCGGTCAATATGGTGTCGATAGGGACTAGCCAACGTATGGCTTTTCAACTATGCGGGCCCTTCCAGAATTAAGTCAAAGCCGTCCGCGTGCGCTTCGGCATGCCGGAGCAGGAGAGAAACAATGGCCGTTCCAAAACGCAAGAC
>CAXTUM010000664.1:0-2085 GCA_964247205.1 uncultured Beijerinckiaceae bacterium | reverse complement strand
GTAATTGCTTTGACCCGGATTGCCGGTCACCCCAACCACCGACGTGATGCCGATAATGCGGCCATGACGGCGCTTCATCATGCCGCGCAGAGCAGAACGGCACAGAATGAAACCCGCCGTCAGATTGACCGCAATCACCTTGTCCCAGTCATCGTCCTTCATGCGCAGGAAAAGCCCGTCGCGCGTCAGGCCGGCGTTGTTGACGAGAATATCGAGGCTGCCCATTGCAGCTTCGGCCGCTGGCACAAGACTTTCAACCGAGGCCCGGTCCGAAAGATCTGCCGTCACGACATGGACGCGGTCACGCAGGGTGGAGGCAAGCGCATCAAGCGCGTCGCGCCGCGTTCCGGACAGCGTCACGGTGGCTCCCTGCGCATGAAGCGCGGTGGCAATGGCGGCGCCAATGCCACCCGAAGCACCGGTGACGAGGGATGTTTTCCCTGCAAGATCAAACATCTGTTACAATCCTCTCAACCAGCGGTCTGAAACGCGGCAATATCGGCGGGCGTACCCACTGCAGCTGCCGTCACGCCTTCGGCGATGCGCCTGACGAGACCATTGAGCACCTTGCCCGCACCGATCTCCACGAAATGTGTCACACCCTTGGCGGCCATGAACTGCACGCTTTCGCGCCAGCGCACAGTGCCAGTCACCTGCTTCACCAGCAAAGCCCTGATCTCGGCGGGATCGCTCACGAAACCAGCCTTCACATTGGCGACGAGCGACACGGCGGGCGCATTGACCACGACCTTGGCCAGCGCTTCGGCCATCGCATCCGCCGCTGGCTGCATGAGACTGCAATGGAAAGGCGCTGATACCGGCAGCAGCATGGCCCGTTTGGCTCCTTTGGCCTGCGCCAGCGCAATGGCGCGTTCGACCGCAGCCTTGTGACCGGACACTACAACTTGCCCGCCGCCGTTGTCATTGGCGGCCTGACAGACATCGCCCTCGGCGGCTTCCTTCGCGATGGCATCGGCAGCCTCGAAATCCAGCCCGAGAAGCGCCGCCATGGCGCCAACGCCCGCTGGCACCGCGGCCTGCATGGCATTGCCGCGAATGCGCAGAAGACGCGCGGCATCCTTGATGCTCAACGATCCCGCTGCGGCCAGCGCCGAATATTCACCCAGCGAGTGCCCCGCAACGCAGGCCGCCGACGTCTTCAGATCAACGCCGGCTTCTGTCTCCAGCACCCGCATAGCCGCCATGCTGACAGCCATCAGGGCGGGTTGGGCATTGGCTGTCAGCGTCAGTTCGTCCAGTGGTCCATCGAACATGAGATGTGAGAGCTTCTGCGAAAGTGCGCCATCGACTTCGTCGAAAACTGCGCGCGCGGCTGGAAAGGCTTCTGCCAGAGCCTTGCCCATGCCAACGGACTGGCTGCCCTGTCCGGGGAATATGAAGGCCGTTTTCGACATGGACGCCTCTTGCAACCGAAGGTTTGAAATCAGGATGCTTCGCACCACACCGTGCAGGCAGCAATGTCAAGCTTTCGTGCCGACGTGCTACCCCTCCAAAGACACGGAATGAACAAGTCCATTTCACTGCCCAGCAAGACAGATTCGTTAAACGGCCTCTGCAAGAACGGGCTCTGCTGAAGGTCCAGTCCCTTCGATATCCGAAATCATCCTGGCCCAGTTTGCGAAAGGCTGCGGCCTGGCGAAGAAATAGCCCTGGACGATGTTGCAGCCCAGGCTTTGCAGCACAACAACCTCGCCCATGGTTTCCGCCCCCTCGACGACGGTGGTCATGCCTAGACCCCGTGCAAGTCCCACGATTCCCTGGAGCAGTTTCTGCCTTTCGGGAATCTTGTCGACATCGGTGATGAAACTGCGATCGATCTTGAGTTTTCCGAATGGCAACTCGCTGAGATAACCGAGGTTGGAGAAGCCGGTCCCAAAATCATCGATCGCAAGATTGACACCCAGTTTCGCGAGTTCCTCGAAGCAGGTCCGCACACGGACATTGCTGTTATCGACAAAAATGCTCTCGGTAACTTCCAGTGTCAGGAGATGCGGAGCAATGCCGGTGCTCTTGATGATGCCCTTCACCTCGCTTTCGAACGAGGATTGCCAGAACTGCACGGCG
>CAXTUM010000663.1:0-2099 GCA_964247205.1 uncultured Beijerinckiaceae bacterium | reverse complement strand
GTCCACATGACTGAGGAGCCCACTGCGGTGGAAGCGGCTCCCGCTCCGCTGGAAGCCGCCGAAGAAGCGCCCGCTCCCAAAAGGCGCGGCCGCGGCAAGAAGGCGGAAGCAGTGGCTGCGGCGGAAGCCCCGGTCGAAGCACCTGCGTCGGAAGAGAAGCCCAAGCGCGGTCGCGGCAAGAAGGCCGTGGCGGAAGCTGTTATCGATCCGGTTGCCGTGGAAGCTGCACCTGTGGTTGCGGCGGCTCCTCCCACGCCAAAGCCGGAGCCAAAACCGGAGCCTGTGATCGAACCAGAGATTGAGGATCCGAGCAGGCCCAAGCGCTCGGGCTGGTGGTCCAAGGCGAAAAAAGCGCTTGGCGGCGAGTAAGAAAAGGGAAAGGCGGCTTACGAGCCGCCTTTTTCTTGAATGAGTGCAATATATTCGCGTTGTAGCGGGCTCTACTTCGCCAACCAGACCCCCAGCTGCCGTACGGCATCGCGCATGTCCTGCTCCGTCCCCGCAAACGACAGCCGCACGAACCGATGCCCCTCGGCGGGGTCGAAATCCAGTCCTGGCGTGATGGCGACACCGGCCTCGCGGATCGCGCGCTTGCAGAAATCCATGCTGTCGTTGGTCAGCGCCGATACGTCGATATAGACGTAGAATGCGCCATCGACCGGCAGGAATGCTCCAAGGCCGATCTTCGGCAATCCCTCCATCAGGATGGCGCGGTTTCGGGCATATCCCGCCTTAACGTCTTCCATTTCCACCGTGCCGTCAAAAGCCGCCTCGGCTGCGACCTGGCTGAGGTAAGGCACCGAGATCGAGAAGTTCTGCTGCAACCGCTCGACAGGGCGGATCAGCCGCTCCGGCACCACCATCCAGCCCACGCGCCATCCCGTCATGCAAAAGAACTTGGAGAAGGAGTTGATGATAACGGCGTCATCGCTGAATTTCAGCGCGGTCTCCTCTTTCGCGTCACCATAGACGAGGCCGTGGTAGATCTCGTCCGAGATGAACCAGAGGCCGAGATCACGGCAGGTGTCGCATAGATCCTTTAGAGTCTCGGGCGTCATGACAACGCCAGTTGGGTTGGCAGGGCTCATGGCGAGCACGCCTTTCAGCGGCTTGTCCTCGTGCGCCTTGCGGATGAGATCGCCGGTGAGGGCGTAACGGGTGTCGCGCCCCGTTGGAATCTCGACAGCCTCCAACCCCAGCGCCTTGAGGATGTTGCGATAGGCCGGATAGCCCGGCGCGGAAATCGCCACGCGGTCACCGGGTTCGAACATCGACAGGAAGCCGAGAGTGAACCCGCCGGAAGAGCCTGTGGTGACAACAACACGCTCGGGGGAAACATTGACGTTGTAGCTCTCGCGATAATGCCGCGCGATCCGCTCCCGCAGCGAGCGTATCCCAAGCGCCTCGGTATAAGGGATGCGCCCGGCGCGGATCGCGGCTTCGGCTGCCGCCAGCGCCGTCTTTGGCGCGGGATGTCCGGGCTGGCCGACTTCCATATGAACGATTGTTCCACCATCCCGCTCGATGGATGCAGCCTCGCTCATCACATCCATGACGATGAAGGGAGAAACATCGGAGCGTGCGGAAACTGCTGGTTTTGCAGCTATTGTGTTTTGAAGTGGATTGTCCCGCATCGCCCTGCCCCGGCTTTGTCATCATCCCGCCGCAGTTCCGGGCGCTGTGATGACGTTCATGTGACTTCCATCCGGTTCGGGAGTAAATTGACCCGGACCATCTGAGGCTCCATACGGGGTCGCCCGGCATCTGCAATTGTTTTGTTGAAGATGCCCTTTGCAACGGCCTGATCACGATGACCACGAAGCCCTTCAAGAACCGCATGATACCGGCCCTGACGCTTGCGGCTGCGGTTGCCGTTTCTCCGCTATCGGCACGGGCGCAACAGCCTAACCTGACGATCATCCGCGATGCCGAGGTGGAACAGTTGCTGCGGGACTATGCGTCGCCGTTGTTCCGGGCTTCTGGCATCAACGACGGCGCCACCAAGATCATTCTGGTGGGAAGCCGCGATTTCAACGCATTTGTCGCTTCGGGACGCAAGGTGTTCATGAATGTCGGCGTGATCACCGAATCGACGACCC
>CAXTUM010000662.1:0-2100 GCA_964247205.1 uncultured Beijerinckiaceae bacterium | reverse complement strand
TTCCCTTTTGGCTGATCGCAGCATGGCAAATACACATTCTTCCCGGCGATCTGAAGTCGTCGATCCACATCCGCACGCCGCTCCTAGTTGTCACGTCTTTGACAGTCGGCGGCGCACTACTCTTCATTGTCGCGAATTATCTGACCATAAAAAATTTCGGTCTTGGCATAAAAATTTTAGGATCATCGCAAGAACAGTATAGCGCAGGTGCAGCCAATTTGACTTTAACCATATTCACTGGCGGATGGTTGCTCATCAATCTGATAAAAGCTGCTGATAGAAAATTTTTTCGTGCTTCTTGAAATGCCTCGAACTGGATCGGCTGACAGCTATCAAAATCTTCGACAGTTAAAGTCGAGGATATTGCGTCCCTGCCGAGATATGCGCCACCCCAGCGACCGCGTTGCACAATTCTTGAATTTTGCCAGCACCCAACACCACAATCCCATCAGCCGGATGCTAACGCCGCCGCATCTGAGAAGCATTCAAAGTCGCAGCAGCCCGAAACAGCGCCTTCAGGGGTTCTTCGTTGATGGGATGTCCTTCCTGAAAGTCGATGGCGCGTCTGGTGTTGCCTTCGAGGCTGGAGTTGAAAAGACCCGACGGGTCCGCGAGCGCCGTCCCCCTGGCGAAGGTCAGCTTTACCTTGTCCTTGTAGGTTTCGCCGGTGCAGATGAGACCAGCATGCTCCCACACCGGCACGCCGGACGGGTTGGAAGGCTTTCTCCACTTCACGTCTTCGATCACGTCAGGGACGGCCTCATGGATGAGGGCGCGCAGATGGGCCAGTGTCTGTCCCCGCCAATCGCCCATCGTCTCAATTTTTGCGTCGATCAATTTGGGCGGGCTTTCGTCGTCACCAGTCTTGCGGGCTTCGGCCATCGTCTTCTCCTTGGTGGTTGGAGGCTGTTGTACCTGACGACGCCAGAGGGGTGTCGGCATTTTCCCAAGGTCATGCCACCTCCCCGGCCCGCCCAAACCGCCGCAGCATCCGCTCCCCGTCCTGCGTTACCACAACCACGTCCCGCCCGCTGCCCCGAGCCACCAGCCCCCGTTCAACGGCATCCTCCCATACCGTCAGGCGCGGGCACGACGTCCGCCACGCGTCCATGACCTCGGGATAGGTACGCGGCGCGTTGTTCAGCCACTCCATCATGTCGAGGATCAGCGGTTCGAGGTTTTGGGATGTCATGGCTTTCTCCCTGCTGTCTGTGTCATCCGATGGCTTTGCATTTTGATGCAAGGATCGTTGGCTGTCATCCCCACAGTAGCGCGGCCGAGGGAAAGGGCCCTCGCCGGGGTAACAGGGAAGGCACTCATTCTGTCCTATGCTTCTGCCAACGCCCCGCCAGAAACACCGCAATCGCCAGCAGCTTGATCACCATCGCCATGATGAATACCGCTGCACTCACCATGGGTCCGCCCGTCACCCCGTCGCGTACCAGTCCGAACACCAGCGGCGCAAACGCATAGGTCGCTTGCCCTATGGCCACGATCAGGGAGACGACGCGCGGCGTGTCCTCCTTTGCGAATTCGGCCTGCGCGATCAGCGGCGGCAGAGAGGTTGCGTTGCCGATGCCGAAGCCGAAGAGGAGAATGCCAAGGATGATCAGCCACGGCGCTTGCAGGCCGGAAAGGATCAGCGCTGCGGCCCCGATGATCTGGATGCCATAGCTCAGCGCCGCAACCTTGCGCCGGTCCGCACCCGCAGGCATCAACCAGCCGAAAGCCGTGCGGCCTGCGATGGCCGATGCCGTGGCCAGTCCCATCACTACGCCCGCCCAGGATGCGCCAAGGGCCGGTACGATGAGCGAGAACAGATGCGCCAGCAGGCCGATCTGCGCAAACAGGCCAAACGCCATGCCCGCCGCGAGCGTGCGGAACTTCCAGCTCCGCCACAGCGCAGCGCCGGGGAGGGCGGGGATGGCATTCGCGACCGCTGTCGTGGCCGGTCCGCTGGCCGCATCACCATCAATCATCTGCCCGAGGTCCGCCGGGGAGTAGCGGAAGACCACTGCCGTCAGCCACCAGACGACAGCAACTGTAACAGCGCCGATGATCGCTGCTGCGGTCTGGAACCCCACCGCGCCGATCAGCAGC
>CAXTUM010000661.1:0-2111 GCA_964247205.1 uncultured Beijerinckiaceae bacterium | reverse complement strand
CTCGGAATAGCTGACGCCGATCCGCTCCGGCACGAATGTCGAGAGATAGGAGAAGGGCTGCTCATCCATATAGCGCACGCGGATAGAGTGCTGCACCCGCTCGCCCGGTTCGAGACCAAGCGCTTCTGCAACAGCGGCAGATGGAAGGACATAGTTGAAGGCCAGCAGCTTCACCCGCGTGTCCCTGCCCATTGCGACGAGGCTTTGCAGCATGTTGGAGAAATCGCCGACAAAAGCAGGCTCAACCTGGCCATCCCGCACATAGGTGCCTGATCCGGGCTGCCGCTCGATCAGCCCGTCACGGGCCAGACCATCGAGCGCACGCCGGATCGTGACCCGCGACATCTGGTGCGATGCCGCCAGGCTAGGCTCGCCGGGAAGGCGCTCGCCCGGAAGCAGCGAGCCGCTCGTGATCCGCTCCTTCAGAAGCAGATAGAGCCGGTGGGTCTTGGATGATTCAATGGCGTCCAAGCAAAAACCTTCTGCGCCCCATTCCAATTCTTGATAGGGCCTATCGGTATTAAATGTAAGACAGGTGCTTGTCGTCAAGCCCAATCTGGTTATTTTCGGATTCAAGCCATGTTCAGGGGATACCGTGGGCACAATCGAGACAATCGGCGAAGTCGATCCGGCTACTACCTGCGATGTGCTGATCATCTGCTCGGGCGCTGCCGGCCTTGTCGCGGCGCTGAGGGCGCGCGAAGCGGGCGCTTCGGTGATTGTTCTGGAGCGCGATCCGCTGCCGCGCGGTTCAACGGCATTGTCCGCGGGTCTGATCCCGGCAGCGGGGACCTGCTTTCAGAAAGATGCGCAAATCACTGATTCGGAATCACAATTCGCCAGTGATATTCTTGCGAAGTCGCATAACGAAGCTGATCCGAAGGCCGTCTCGACCGTGGTTTCCGCCATCGGCCCGACACTGGAATGGCTGAGCGAGCGCCACGGCCTTCCCTTCTCTGTTATCGAGAATTTCTCCTACCCCGGCCATTCCGCCAGCCGCATGCACGGACTGCCCAGCCGCTCCGGTCAGGAATTGATGGACCGGTTGCGCAGCGCGGCGGAAGCTGCATCGATAGACATCATCACCAATGCCAGGGCGGAAACGCTGCTTATCGACACATCCGGTCTCATCCAAGGCGTGCGCTTTTCGCGCCCGGATGGAACCACGGACGATGTGGGGTGCAATGCACTGATCCTCGCGTGCAACGGCTATGGCGGCAACAAGGCGCTGGTGACGGAGCATATTCCGCAACTCGCCAACGCGCTCTATTTCGGTCACGTGGGCAATCAGGGCGATGCCTTGGCCTGGGGCGAAGCGCTTGGAGCCCAGACGAGACATCTCTCCGGCCATCAGGGCCACGGGTCTGTTGCTCACCCGCAAGGCATTCTCGTGACATGGGCGACGATGACCGAAGGCGGTTTTCAGGTGAACCTGTCGGGCGAGCGTTTCTCGGATGAATCTCGAGGCTACTCCGAGCAAGCAGAGGCTGTGCTGGCGCAACCCGAGGGCGTCGTATGGTCGATCTTCGACGAACGTATCGCTGCAATCGCGCGCCAGTTCGAGGATTTCCGCAGCGCAGAAGCCATGGGCGCCGTTGTCGAGGCGCAATGGCTGGGAGAACTGGCTGATGCGATGCGCTTGCCCATAGCAGTTCTTCAGGAGACGCTTACCGAGGTCCAGCAGTTCAAGGTGAATAGCGAGACAGACCGTTTCGGGCGCATCTGGACGGGCGTTTCGCAGCTGCAATCGCCTTTTCGGGCTGTGAAGGTCACGGGCGCGCTTTTCCACACGCAGGGAGGTGTGGTGGTCGATGCGCAAGCGCGCGTCATTGGCTCCAGCGGCATGCCGATACCGCGCCTCTTTGCGGCGGGGGGAGCGGCCTGCGGCGTGTCGGGATCGCAGGCATCGGGCTATCTCTCGGGCAACGGTTTGCTGACGGCAGTCGCCTACGGGTCCATCGCCGGAATGGCTGCGGCAGCAGCCGCAGCTTAGTCTTTGCCCTTTCTCCCCTCCCCGGCTATAGGCTGGCCTTCCAAACCCGAGGCCAGCCTTGTCTGAACCTGAACTTCGCACTGCTCCCAAAGTCAGCTTTGTCTCGCTGGGCTGCCCC
>CAXTUM010000660.1:0-2113 GCA_964247205.1 uncultured Beijerinckiaceae bacterium | reverse complement strand
GCCGGCCGGTCCGCTTCCCCGAGAACGTGGCCTTGAGCGCCTTGCCGGTGGCGGTGCCCAGCAACAGGTCATCCCGCGCGGCGAGGCGGCGGATCACGGCATCGACATCATCATACAAAGCCTCGGAATAGCCATCCGTGGCGCGCATCTTGTGGAAATGCACCTTGTACGCTTCGGTCATCTCCTCGACAGGCGCATCCGTGCCGACCATGTCGGCAATCGCTTGTGGCAGCGAGCGTCCTATGATCGCCCGCACAGCGCCTTTTGACGGCATAGGATAGCCGAAACGGGGGAAAATGGCTTCAAATGTGGCCTGCACGGAATGCTGGCCGTCAACCAGCGTACCATCCAGATCGAACAGGACCAGTGTTTTGGAAGGATTGGAAGAGGCCATGCCTCTCCCTGCAATCATTCAGGCCCGAATACAAGACTGCATGAAGGCGCGCCGCTCCTGGCCCGGCCCAAGGTTCTTCGCCTTGGCCTGATCGACGCAGGAGAAGACTTTCGCCATCTCGGGCTTCTTCGCGACGACGCAGGATTTCATGGCCTCTCGGCGCTCCGGCCCCCGGATGTTCTTGCCGCGCACTTCGCTGCGGCAGGCATCGCGCACCTGGCGCATCTCGGCGCGGCGGGCTTCACCCCGCGCGAAGACGGGTGCGAGCGAGGGATTTTTTGCTTCCATGCACTTGCGCACGGCGGCGCGGCGCTCACCGCGCGGCAACGATTGCGGTTTTACCTCGGATCGGCAGGACTCGAGCGTGGCGCGGAATTCGGCGCGCTGCTCAGGTGTTATCTCGGGGCGGGTTTGAGCGGCCGGAGCGACTGCGGGCGGAGGCGCTGCTGTCTGGGCCAAAGCCGCTGAAGTGAACAGAACAGAAACAGCAAAAACGACCTGGCGAAGCATGCAATCCTCCGATGAAAAGCGCAACTGCGCCATGATAGAAAGATATAGCAGCGGGTGTCTGAACTGGCGCTGACCGGTACATGACAGATTTGTCATGTGGCGAACCGAGCGGCTATTTCTCCGGCGCGTCCTCAATGGGATCATATTGCTTGGCATCCAGGCCCAGCAGGTTCCACGTCTGGAGCATGTGCTGCGGCAAGGGCGCCGTGACATCGAGCAACTGCCCCGATGGCCCCGGCATCACGATCCGCCTTGCGTGCAGATGCAACCGCTTCTGGATACCGCCCGGCAATTCCCAGTTCTCGACATTGAAATACTTGGGATCGCCCACGATGGGATGCCCCATCTCGGCGGTGTGCACGCGCAGCTGGTGCGTGCGCCCGGTCACGGGCCGAAGCGACAGCCAGGACAGCTTCTGTGCGGATTGATCGACCACAGCGTAATAGGTCAGCGAATGCGTAGCCTCGCCGCCTTGCTTGACCACCTGCATCTTCTGGTCGCCCTTCTCATCCTCACCCTTGGCGAGAAAGGTCGAGATGCGGCCCTGCTTGACGCGGGGAACACCGGCGCAGAGCGCCCAGTAGATCTTCTTGGTCGATCGCGCCCGGAACGAAGCACCCAGGTCAGCCGCCGCCTTGCGGGTGCGCGCCACGACGAGAACGCCCGTTGTATCGCGATCAAGCCGGTGCACGAGACGGGGAATATCACCGCGCTGGGAGGCCAGTGCTGGCAGCATGCCGTCGATATGGCGCGTGAGGCCGGAGCCGCCCTGCACGGCCAGGCCAAATGGCTTGTTGAAAACAAAGACATCCTTGTCCTCGTAGATGATCAGGGAGCGCAGAAACTCCTCGTCACCGCCGCGGATTTCACCGCCTCGGCTGTATCCGGGCTGCCCCGGTTCCTTGCGGCCCGTGGCCACCGTCGCGCGGGCCGATGAAGCGCTCTTGCGCACGGGATCAGCCGGTCCATCCGCTGACCAGCCATGCGTTGCGCCAGAATCCTCTGACTTCGGCGTCAGCGGCGGAATGCGCACCTGCTGCCCGGACTCAAGCCGCACATCGCCCTTCACGCGCTTGCCATCAACGCGCACCTGTCCGCCCCGCAGGATTTTCTGCAGATGGCTGAAGGCAAGATCGGGATAATTGATCTTGAACCAGCGATCGAGGCGCATGCCGCCTTCGTCGCGTCCGACTGTTCTGATGAAAACAC
>CAXTUM010000659.1:0-2122 GCA_964247205.1 uncultured Beijerinckiaceae bacterium | reverse complement strand
CATTCCCGAAACGCTGCGGCTCAACGCGGTTCAGGTGATCCTGTCGGATCACCATTACTGGGGTGGCCTGCGCGCCACGCAAAGGCTGGCGCACCTCGGGCGCGTGTTCGGCCTCGGTATCTCGATGCACTCAAACTCTCACATGGGGATCAGTCTGGCGGCCATGACGCATGTCGGCGTCACCATTCCCAACCTCGCCTATGCCTGCGACACGCATTATCCATGGCAGGTCGAGGAGGTGATCGAAGGCGGCAAGCTGGTCTTCGACAAGGGCACGCTCAGGCCGCCGCCGGGACCGGGGCTGGGTGTCCGGCTGGACCGCACAGCGCTGGCCCGTTTGCACCGGCAGTATCTCGATTGCGGCATCCGCGTGCGGGACGATGCCGCTGAGATGCGGAAATACAACCCCGACTGGTCAAGCGCGAGGCCCCGGTTTTGATTGCGCGCTTCTGATCACGGCCTCCGCCCACCAAGAGCTTCCGTCAGGCGGCGCGCGGCGTCAACGACCGCCACCGAATGTTTCGCTATGCAGGCGGCATCGACACGCACCGTGGGACCCGAGATCGACAACCCGCCAATAGGATCGCCGAACTCGTTGAACACAGGTGCCGCGATGCAGCGCATGCCCGTATTGCGCTCCTCGTCATCCAGCGCATAGCCGCTGATGCGTGCGGCGGTGAGATCCTGCATCAGCTCATCGGCGGAGAGGCGCGTCTCCGGTGTGAATCGGTCAAAGACAAGTGTCTTCAGCAAAGCGTCACGGCGGTTTTCCGGCATGAACGCCAGCACCGCCTTGCCGATGCCTGAGGCGTGGTAGGGGCTCCTTGTACCGGGACGGAAGAAGGCGCGGATAGGTTCATGCGTTTCCGCCTGCGTCACGAATACCACGCCGTCGCTTTCCGCCAGCGCCAGATTGGCGGTTTCGCCCGTGGCCACCATCAGGTCATGGATGATGGCGCGGCCGCGCTCAGCTAGTTTCCGCCGTCGCATGAAAGCCGAACCTATGCGGAAGGTCTCGACACCGATGAACCAGAGCTGGTTGGCTTCCTCGAACTCGGCCAGACCTGCATGCTGGAGCGTCGTCAGCATCCGGTAGGTTGTTGACGGCGCCAGCGCGGCGCTGCGGGCGATCTCGGTCAGGGACAATCCGTCCGCATCGGCGATGACCCGGAGCAGCGTGATGGCGCGTTCGAGCGACTGCACGGAGCCGCCATCACCGGGTGACTGGATATTGCGCGGGCGGCCGCGCTGGCGCCGCTCCTGAACCTCCTCAGCCATCGCAAGCTCCCGCATTTCGTCTCATTGCAATGCTGTTATCAGAAAAATATTTTGCTGAGTGAAAAAAGATAAAAGCCTGTGAAAAATTCCAAGCATCTGAATTCAATGGTGGTTTTCTATTATTCCATATTATGAAATAATATTCCGAAAAAATTGCAGACACAAGGCATCTGTGGGATTGAAAATCCAGAAACGAAAAAGGGGAAACAATCATGGCCAAGATGCGGGCAGTTGATGCGGCGGTTCTAATCCTGGAACGGGAAGGTGTGACCTGCGCCTTCGGCGTGCCGGGCGCAGCGATCAATCCGTTCTATTCGGCATTGCGGGCCAAGGGCTCTATCCGGCATATTCTTGCGCGCCACGTCGAGGCTGCTTCGCATATGGCGGAAGGTTACACTCGCGCCAAGGCAGGTAACATAGGCGTGTGCATTGGCACGTCCGGCCCTGCTGGCACCGACATGATCACGGGTCTCTATTCGGCGCAGGCCGATTCGATTCCTATCCTGTGCATCACCGGGCAGGCCCCGCGCGCCAAACTCTACAAAGAAGATTTCCAGGCGGTCGATATCGAAACCATCTCCAAGCCCGTCACCAAATGGTCGGTGACGGTGCGCGAGCCTGCACTGGTTCCATCCACATTCCAGCAGGCGTTCCATCTCATGCGCTCGGGCCGTCCCGGACCCGTGCTGATCGACCTTCCGGTGGATGTGCAGCAGGGCGAGATCGAGTTCGATATCGACGCCTATGAGCCGCTCTCCGTCTACAAGCCGACGGCCAGCCGCAAGCAGATCGAGCGGGCGCTCACCATGCTCAACGCTGCGGAGCGCCCGCTGATCGTGTCGCG
>CAXTUM010000658.1:0-2126 GCA_964247205.1 uncultured Beijerinckiaceae bacterium | reverse complement strand
CCGTTGGCTTTTCCATCTGTGAAATAGCCGAAATCACCCAGCGATTCGGCATTCACCTTCGCAAGTTCGGCCATTTTCGCGGCATCGAACCTGCCGTCCTTGTCCTTCTGGAAACCCATGGTGGCGAAGGCAGAATAGCTCTCATCAAAGGTCCAGACATGGTTGACGCCCAGAACATTGCCCTGGCCGTCGTAGATGATCTCGGCCTTGGCCGCGACGAAGACATGGGGATGCGCTGATGCCAGCGAGGGCAGGAATGCGAGGGCGGCGGCAAGCACGAGAGTTCGAAGCAGCATGCATGTGTCCTAGCAGGAAATGTCATGCGCCGCCAAACTTGCGGCGCAACCCGGATGTAGGCACAGTCGCTGCAGGATCAATAAGGCGGTGATTTGACCGCCGAAGCAAGATATGTCAGGCATGCTGCCATATCTTGATGGTGCCGGTCACCATTGGTTCGGACCGCCCGCTTGCCGGGCACGGAGGAGGTCCTATGGGGAACGTCAGCACGTTGCGCGAGGTCACGCTCGACGACAAGTTCGACCTGTCGAAAAAGCAGGTCTTCCTCAATGGCACGCAGGCCATCGTCCGCATGTTGCTGATGCAGCGCGTGCGCGACCAACAGGCGGGGCTCAACACGGCAGGTTTCATCTCGGGTTATCGCGGCTCGCCGCTCGGAGGACTGGACCAGCAGCTGTTCCGCTCGAAAAAGGCGCTTTCGGCTGCCGAAATCGTCTTCCAGCCCGGCCTCAACGAGGAACTGGCGGCGACGGCCTGCTGGGGCACGCAGCAGGCGGAACTGACGGGTGAGGGGCGCTACGACGGCGTTTTCGCCCTGTGGTACGGCAAGGGACCGGGCGTGGACCGCACGACGGATGTGTTCCGCCACGCCAATCTCGCGGGTTCGTCGAAGAACGGCGGCGTTCTCGCCCTGATGGGAGATGATCACACGGCGGAATCTTCCACCGTAGCGCATCAGACGGAGTTCAATTTCGTTGATACGATGATCCCGATCCTGAACCCTGCCGGTGTGCAGGAAATGCTGGATTACGGTCTCTACGGTTATGCACTCTCGCGCTTCGCAGGCACCTGGACCGCGCTGAAATGCGTCAAGGAGAATGTCGAATCAACCGCTTCGGTCGATGGCTCCATCGACCGCGTGAAGATCGTGATACCCACGGATTTCGTCATGCCGCCCGGCGGCCTGAACATCCGGCACGAGCTGGATTTCATCACGCAGGAAGCCCGCCTGCATGAATACAAGCGCGCGGCGGCGGTGGCCTTCATCAAGGCGAACAAGCTGAACCGAACCATCATCTCAGGCGGCAAGAACCCGCGCCTCGGCATCATCAGCATCGGCAAGAGCTATCTCGACGTGCGTCAGGCCATGGATGATCTGGGCATCGACGAGGTTGTCGCCAACCGGCTGGGCATCCGCGTCTTCAAGGTGGCCTGCCCCTGGCCGATGGTGCCGGAAGAGATCCTCGAATTCGCCAAGGGCCTCGAAACCATCATCGTGGTTGAGGAAAAGCGCTCCCTCATCGAGGTGCAGATCAAGGAAGAGCTCTACGGCACGGGCATGCAGCCCAGGGTCATCGGCAAGCGCGACGAGCGCGGCGACTGGCTGTTCCCTGTGAAGGGCGCGCTGGACCCCAACGATATCGCCATCTCCATCGGCGAGCGCGTCCTGAAATACGCCAAGAGCGATGAAGTCGCGGCCAAAGTTTCGGCGTTGCGGCAGGCGCAGGCACGGTTGGCGGAAACCGTGGATGTCGGCACGCGCACACCTTATTTCTGCTCGGGCTGCCCGCACAACACATCGACCCGCGTGCCGGAGGGATCTCGCGCCGGGGCGGGCATCGGCTGCCATTACATGGCCTTGTGGATGGACCGCGACACCGTCGGCTTCACCGCCATGGGCGGCGAGGGCGCGAACTGGGTGGGGGAATCGAACTTCTCCAACCGCAAGCACATCTTCCAGAATCTGGGTGATGGCACCTACAACCATTCGGGTGCGCTCGCCCTGCGCTTTGCTCTCTCGGCCAAGACCAACGTCACCTACAAGATCCTCTTCAACGACGCCGTCGCCATGACAGGCGGCCAGCACCACGAGGGCAATCTCACGGTCG
>CAXTUM010000657.1:0-2128 GCA_964247205.1 uncultured Beijerinckiaceae bacterium | reverse complement strand
GCCTTCTACCTCGGGGTGGCCCTTGTGGCCGATCATGATCAGGTCACGCCCCCGCTTGTGGTGGATTTCGGCTTCGCGGTGCACCTTGGTCACCAGCGGGCAGGTCGCATCGATGGCGAAGAGATTGCGGCGGCTGGCTTCCGCCGGGATCGCCTTCGGCACGCCGTGCGCGGAGAAGATCACCGGAGCCTGCGTATCGGGAATCTCGTGCAGTTCCTTCACGAAAACCGCCCCCTTGGCCTTCAGGTCTTCCACGACATATTTGTTGTGGACGATCTCGTGGCGCACATAGACCGGCGCACCGTAGAGTTTCAGCGCCTGCTCCACGGCATCAATCGCGCGGACGACGCCCGCGCAAAAGCCGCGCGGGGCGCAGAGCTTGATGTGGAGCGGCGGTTTGACGGCGGAGATCATGGGTCATGGGTTTGGCGGTCAGGGGACAAATCGTCAAGGTGGGGTGATTGTCTATTCCTGCTCCCCCGGGAGAAGCGACATACCTCCCCCTCGCAATCGCGTACTCTCACCACTATCTCAAACAGGCACTGGCGGCTAAGCTCGCCCATTCCCTCTCGCGAGCACCTGATCCATGGCCGACGCCGCCCATAGTTCCGATCTCATTCAGCAGGCCGTTGTCTTCCTGGGCGCTGCGGCCATCGCTGTGCCTGCCTTCCGCTTTGCGGGGCTTTCGGCGATTCTGGGCTATCTTGTCGCGGGCATGGCCATTGGCCCTTCGGGATTCGCCTATTTCACCGATCCCAACACGCTGTTTGGCATCGCGGAAATCGGCGTGGTGATGTTCCTGTTCGTCATCGGGCTGGAGTTGAAAGTCTCGCAACTCATTGCGATGCGCCGCGATATCGCCTGGCTGGGCTCGCTGCAAATGATCCCGACCACGCTGGTGCTGATGGGATTGCTGATGCTGATCGGGCTGAGCTGGAAGGCGGGTCTCGTCATCGGTGTCGCCGTGGCGCTGTCCGCAACCTCCATCGCGCTGCAGATCCTGCAGGAGCGCGGACACATGCAGCATGTCTACGGCAAGAAAAGCTTCGCGATCCTGCTGTTTCAGGACCTCTCCGTGGTGCCGATCCTGGCGCTGGTGCCGTTGCTCGCGGTGGGTTCTGCCGCACCCAATGACACGGCAGAGGTCATGCTCTCCATCGCCAAGGCGGTGACGGCCATTGCCCTGATCATCCTGGCCGGGCGCTATGTGCTGAATCCGATGTTCCGTTTCCTGGCGAAACTGCACAGCCACGAGATCATGACAATCACCGCCCTTCTGGTTGTGCTGGGGGCGGCTGCATTGATGAGCATGGTCGGCATGTCGATGGCGCTGGGCGCGTTTCTGGCCGGAATCCTGCTGGCGGAATCGAATTTCCGGCATGAGCTTGAAGCCGATATCGAGCCTTTCCGCGGGTTGCTGCTTGGGCTGTTCTTCATGTCGGTCGGCATGCTGATCGACCTGCGCTATGTCTGGCAGAATCTGGGCTATGTGCTGGTGCTGACTGCTGGCCTGATTCTCGTCAAATTTGCCGTCAACTGCGCCATCGGGATGCTCGAGAAGGCACCGGCAAATTCTTACCTGCGTGCTGCCAGCATCCTGACGCCTGCGGGGGAATTCTCCTTCGTCATCCTGCCGCTGGCGGCCACGCTCGGCATCCTGTCGGGCAATGACCAGAAGCTGTTCATGGCGGTAGCTGCATTCTCGATGATGCTGGGGCCGCTGGTATCCAGGGTGGTGGATAGCTGGGCGCAATATCTGGAGAAACAGAAGAGCCTTGCCGGTCCGGACATTGAGGAGGATTTCGCTGGTGCTGGCGGACGGGCCATTGTGATTGGCTCGGGCCGTTTCGGGCAGCTCGTGAACCAGATGCTGCTGACATCGGGCACCGAAGTCACGGTGATCGACAATGATATCGAGATGATCGAGGCCGCAGCGGGGTTCGGCTTCAAGATCTACTACGGCGACGACCAGCGGCTCGACGTGCTGCGGGCGGCAGGCGCGGAAAGCGCCGAAGTCATCTGCGTATGCGTCGACAATCAGGATGCCGCGACTGTCATCACCGAGATCGTCAGCGCCAATTTCCCCACGGCTAAGCTGCTGGTTCGCGCCTACGACCGCCGCCATGCG
>CAXTUM010000656.1:0-2128 GCA_964247205.1 uncultured Beijerinckiaceae bacterium | reverse complement strand
CCAGACTCGGCAGTTCAGCCCATGTTTCTGCCGAGAATTTCTTCTATACGCCTGATCCCTCGTCGCAACTCGCATGTTCCATCGGCGGCAATATCGCGATGAACTCGGGCGGCGCGCATTGCCTGAAATATGGCGTCACCACGAACAACCTGCTGGGTGTGAAGCTGGTGCTGCTCGACGGCACGGTGGTGGATCTGGGCGGCGAGGCCATGGATGCGCCGGGTTATGATCTGCTGGGTCTGGTCTGCGGTTCCGAGGGCCAGCTTGGCATCGTCACCGAGGCGACGGTGCGCATTCTCCCTCTGGCGGAAGGAGCGCGCCCCGTGCTCTTCGGCTTCGACCGGCCGGAGGATGCAGGCACCTGTGTCGCCGCCATCATCGGCGCGGGCATCGTACCGGTGGCCATGGAATACATGGACAAGGAGGCCATCGACATCTGCGAGGCCTATGCCAAAGCGGGCTATCCCATGGATGTGGCGGCATTGCTGATCATCGAGGTCGAGGGATCGGATGCCGAAATGGATGCGATGCTCGCCAAGATCGTCGCCATTGCGAAAGAGCACCATGTGAAGGTGGTGAAAGAATCAAAGTCCGCCATGGAGACCGCCGCGATCTGGAAGGGCCGCAAGTCAGCCTTCGGCGCCACTGGCCGCATTGCGGATTACATCTGCATGGATGGCACCATCCCCACGGGCCGCCTGCCCGAGGTGCTGACGCGCATCGACGAGATCGTGAAGGGCTACGGCCTGCGCGTCGCCAATGTCTTCCATGCCGGTGACGGTAATCTGCATCCGCTGGTGATGTACGATGTCAACGATCCCGAATCCGCCGAGAAGGCCGAAGCGGCGGGCATGGATATCCTCAGGCTCTGTGTCGATGTCGGCGGGTGTCTCACGGGCGAGCACGGAGTCGGTATCGAGAAACGCGATCTGATGACCCATCAGTTCAACCGCGAGGACCTGCACCAGCAGATGCGCGCCCGCGCCGTGTTCGATCCCCACTGGGTGCTGAACCCGGCGAAGGTATTTCCGCTGGAAGACCGGATATAGCCAGATTGACAAAACGCCCAGCTTGAATGGCTTGCTCCTTGCAAGGCGCATCACCTATAGCTGAATCATGCCATTCGGCGGGACAACAGGACAAAAGACATGATGCGGGGGGCGCTGACCGGACCGCGCGTCCTGCTGAGACGGCTCCGCGAGGTGATGGCGGAACCGGTCAGCGCGCAGGAGCGTCTGGACAGGATCGTGGTGCTGATCGCCGCCAACATGGTGGCGGAGGTCTGCTCGGTCTATGTGCTGCGCGCCGATTCAACGCTTGAGCTCTATGCCACCGAAGGCCTGAACCGCGAAGCCGTTCACCTCACCACCATGCGCTCGGGCGAAGGCCTCGTCGGCCTGATCGCCGAGACTGCCGAAGTCCTCAATATCTCCGATGCCCAGACGCATCCGCGCTTCTCCTACAAGCCGGAAACAGGCGAAGAGATCTACAATTCCTTCCTCGGTGTGCCGATTCTCAGGGCGGGCAACACCATCGGCGTGCTCGTTGTGCAGAATTCGGCGCGCCGCACCTATACCGAAGAGGAAATGGAGGCGCTGCAGACCACCGCCATGGTCATCGCCGAGATGGTGGCGGGCGGTGAGCTGGAGGCTCTGGCCAATCCCGCATCCGGCGGCACCGCGCTGCGCAAGGCGCTGACGCTCACCGGCGTCGCTATCGCCGACGGCGTAGGCCTCGGCCATGTCGTGCTGCACGAGCCGCGCGTCGTCATCAAGAACTTCGTGGCGGATGATCCTGACGCAGAGATCAAGCGGCTGGAGGATGCGATTCAGGCCCTGCGCGCCTCGATCGATGTCCTGATCGACGGCGATGGCTCCGGGCCAGGGGAACATCGCGAGATTCTCGAGACCTTCCGCATGTTCGCGCATGACCAGGGCTGGCTGCGCCGTCTCAGGGAAGCCATCGGCAGCGGCCTCACCGCCGAAGCCGCAGTCGAGCGCGTACAATCCGACAACCGGGCCAAGCTGCTGCGCCAGACCGATCCCTATTTGCGCGAGCGGCTGCATGATCTCGATGATCTGGCCAACCGCCTGCTGCACCAGCTGACCGGCGAGGCTTTCACGCTGGC
>CAXTUM010000655.1:0-2136 GCA_964247205.1 uncultured Beijerinckiaceae bacterium | reverse complement strand
GACATCGGCAAGAACATCGTCGGCGTCGTGCTCCAGTGCAACAATTACGAGGTCATCGATCTGGGCGTGATGGTGTCTGCCGCACGCATTCTGGACGAAGCCAAGAAGCACAATGTGGACATCATCGGCCTTTCCGGCCTGATCACGCCCTCGCTGGACGAGATGGTGCATGTGGCGGCGGAGATGGAGCGCGAGGGATTCAATATCCCGCTGCTGATCGGCGGCGCGACGACCTCGCGTGTGCATACCGCCGTCAAGATCAACCCGGGCTATGTCAGGGGACAGACGGTCTATGTCACCGATGCCTCACGCGCCGTCGGCGTGGTGTCGTCGCTGCTGAACGAGCATAACCGGGGGGCGTATATCGATACTGTGCGCGCGGAATATGTGAAGGTCGCCGATGCGCATGCGAGGGCAGAGCGCGACAAGCAGCGCCTTCCGCTGGCGAAAGCGCGCACCAATCCGTTCAAGATCGACTGGACGGATTACAGTGTCGCCAAGCCCAGCTTCACCGGCACGCGCACCATATCGACGCAATCGCTGGAAGAACTCGTGCCCTACATCGACTGGACCCCTTTCTTCCAGACCTGGGAGCTGAAAGGCCGCTTTCCGCAGATTCTGGAGGACGAGAAGCAGGGCGAAGCTGCACGGACGCTGTATGAAGACGCAAAAGCGATGCTCAAGCGCATCGTGGACGAGCGCTGGTTCCAGGCCAAGGCTGTCATTGGCTTATGGCCAGCGAACACGGTGGGCGATGACATCTATCTGTTCAAGGGTGAAAGCCGTCAGGAACAGCTGGCGGCGTTTCACACACTGCGCCAGCAGCTCTCCAAGCGCGACGGGCGCTCCAACACGGCGATGAGCGATTTCGTAGCGCCGAAAGACTCAGGCGTCGCGGATTACATAGGCGGCTTCGTGGTGACGGCGGGTATCGGCGAAGAAGAGGTCGCCAAACGCTTCGCTGGAAAGAATGACGATTATTCCTCGATCATGGCGAAGGCACTGGCGGACCGGCTGGCGGAGGCCTTCGCCGAGTTCATGCACATGAAGGTGCGTCGAGAGTACTGGGGCTATGCGAAGGACGAGGCTATTTCGCCCGAAGCGCTGATCATGGAGGAATACCGCGGCATCCGCCCGGCAGCGGGCTATCCCGCCCAGCCCGATCACACGGAGAAGGCCACGCTGTGGAAGCTCCTTGAGGCTGACAAGAAGATCGGCGTCACACTGACCGAGAGTTTCGCCATGTGGCCGGGATCATCCGTGTCCGGCCTCTACATCGGCCATCCGGATGCGCATTACTTCGGCGTGGCCAAGGTGGAGCGTGATCAGGTCGAGGATTACGCCTTCCGCAAGGGAATGGACATCGTAGAGGTGGAACGCTGGCTGGCGCCGATCCTCAACTATGAACCGGCGGAATATCGCGTGCTGGCGGCGGAGTGAGGGTTATCCCAGCTGATCGATGATCTGCTGGCGGATCAATCCGGCGGTTTTTCTGTCCAACGCACCCAGCCGGCAACACGCGGCTGGCCTCAATGGTCGTGATCTTCGCCGAAGCCACGGGCAACCCGGCCAATACGAGGTCTGCTATCGTTACATCCGTCGGCCAATGCTTCTGCCGGGCGCTGGTCACCATCGCGAGCCAGACATGGCCATGCCGTATAGCACGATCAGGATTCGAGATAACAATGGCGGGCCGTCTTTTCTCAGCCAGACGATCCGAGAAGGGGAAGCGCACCAGCACCACGTCATAAGCGGCGAAGCTGTCAGAGCTTGCCATAGGTCCGCTCATCCTCGGCACTGGCCCATTCCGTGAAGGCATGGAACGGATCATCTTCCTGCTCGACATGCCTGGAGAGAGTGACCTGATCACCTTCGATGGTGAAGCGCACAGAGTCGCCCGGGGACAGCCCCAGCTTCTCGCGCACCGGCTTGGGCAGCACGGTCTGCGACTTCACCGAAATTCTGGATATGACAACAACCATGATCAGAAAGTACGCCGTCTTACGTAAGACTGCAAAGTGCCTGACCGACCACGCTATCCATGCTGAACCAACTCCTAATCCGGAGCCCTGAAAATTCCGGATCGCCTGCACAATCCGTGAATATTTTTGTGGGATGATCCTGAAGTGTGGGGTC
>CAXTUM010000654.1:0-2139 GCA_964247205.1 uncultured Beijerinckiaceae bacterium | reverse complement strand
GCCGAGGCACGTGCGAAAATAGATGAATTGCGCGCGCTGGAACGCAGTTTCCGCGAAAGCGAGAAGGACCGCGCCATCCTGAATCGCAGGCTCGAATCTGCCGAGGAGATATCCGAGAAGCGAGCCCGGATCATATTGGAACGGGACGCCAGCGTTGATGCCTTGCGTGAAAAATCCAGCCATCTTGCCCGCGCGGGCAAAGATATCGAGACAGCACTGCGCGAGCAGACCCGCAAGCTGAACAGCATCGAGAAGGTGGTCGAAGAACGGGACCAGACCATTTCCAGACTCCGCGACGAAAGCCGCCAGACAGCCTCGGATCTCTCCCGTTCGATTGAGAAGTTACGGGCGGAGAAGCAGAAACTGCAGGCCGACCTGACCGATGCGCGTGCAAAAGCCGCACAATTGCAGCGTGAACTCGCAGCGGCCAGGAGGGCTCCGACGCCTATGGCCCGCGACCTCAGGCCGAAGGCAACAGGGACGGCGGGACCAACGTGACATCAGTCTCATGCTTTCGCCATTTTTCGTTCATCTCTGACATGCGATAGCCAAAGCAGCAGCGCGACGCCTCACGGAATCGCAAAGGTTACAATTCCATGGCGGGTGTTTTCCCGGCTGGTCCAACGGAGCGTGTTTCCATGATCAACATTGCCATCGTCGGTGGGGGCCCGGGCGGCCTGATGACCTCCTGGCATATCGACAACAAGCTTGAGCACGAGGCAAGCGTGACGATCTTCGAGGCGTCAAACCGCCTCGGGGGAAAAATCGTCACGGGCAAGCTGGGCAAGCAGGGCGCGCTCTACGAAGCAGGCGTGGCCGAAATCTATGGCTACGGTTCGCTGGGACCCGATCCCCTGCGCGACCTGATCGAAGGCTTCGGGCTCGGTACGGTTCCGATGGACAGCGACACCGTCGTCATGGACGGCAAGGTGATGATCGGCGTGGACGGCGTGAAGCAGGTCTACGGCGCCAAGACAGCCAATGCGGTCAAGGCCTTCCGCAAGGCCTGCGGACAGATGCTCAGCCCGGCTCAATACTACGAGGGCGTCGGCAAGGAGGACAATGCGCATCCCTGGACCAATATCAGCTGTCAGGACCTTTTGGAAAAGTCTGTCCATGACGAGACGGCGCGCAAGTTCTTCAAGATTGCCGCGCGCAGCGATATCGCCTCCGAACCGCATCTCACCAATGGCCTGAACGGCCTCAAGAACTTCCTGATGGACCTTGACGGCTACATCGACCTCTATTCGATCGTAGGCGGCAATGAGCAGCTGATCCACAAGCTGGTCGAACACAACAGCAAGGACAAGAACAACAAGGTCGAACTGCAAAGCCGCGTGCTGCGCTGCGGCAAGAGCGAGACCGGCAAATACTATCTGCATGTCCAGCACGCGGGAAAAACAACGATCCGCGAATTCGATATCGTCATCTTCTGCCTGCCGCACAACTGGATCGGCACAGTGGAGTTTGATGGCGAGGTCCTGCAGAAGGCGATGGTGCGCCATGTCGCTCATTTCGACCGCCCCGCCCATTACCTGCGCGTGACGCTGCTGTTCGACAAGAAGGTCTGGGAGCCGCATGTCACGCAAAGCTGGTGGATGTCGGACACGTTCGGCGGCTGCTGCGTCTATGTCGAGAACAAGCGCCATGACTATGCCAAGGGGACCGGAGCGCTGGGCTGGCTGATAGCCGGCTCGGACGCGCTGGCCTATTGCAATCTCTCCGATCAGGACCTGATCGATGCCGCCGTTGCATCGCTCCCGCCATCCTTCGGCGATGCCCGCAAGCATCTGGTCGAAGGCCGCATCCACCGCTGGATATCGTCCGTGAACGCGATTCCCGGTGGAGTGCCCGCACGCGGTCCCCGCGAAAACCATCTGCCGGAGCCCGACGAGCATACTGGTTTGTTCGTCACCGGCGATTATCTCTACGATTCCACGCTGAACGGCCTGCTCGATTCCTGCGACATCACGAGCGATCTGGTTGTTTCGGAACTGACGCGCCTGCGCTACCAGAGGCAGCTTGAGGCTGCCGCACGCACCGGCCACACGCCCCGGAATACCATCGACAAGGCCTATTTCGAAAACTACCGCAACCTTGGTCCTTACAAGGAGGCCTGGAAGACGTTTTTCGATCCCG
>CAXTUM010000653.1:0-2143 GCA_964247205.1 uncultured Beijerinckiaceae bacterium | reverse complement strand
CACCCGGTCGACCTGATTTTGGAAAAGACAGCAAAGACAGTGCGATGATCGACGAGATCACCCTGCGCCCCGCCATCTACCGCACCGCCGCCAGGGGCGGACTCGATATCCGGATTTGAGGAGACTTCCATGAGCACCGGCACATCCAGCATCGCAAGCACGTCTACCGCGCTCAAGACAGCGTCCACCGCGGGGCTGACCAAGTCCGAGCAGGACCGCAAGACGATTGCGCAGAACTTCGACCAGTTCCTCGGCCTGCTGACGACGCAGCTGAAGAACCAGAGCCCGCTCGATCCGCTGGACGCCAACCAGTTCACCCAGCAGCTTGTGCAGTTCTCCAGCGTGGAACAGCAGCTGAAGACCAACGATCTGCTGACAAAGATGGCGCAGAATTTCGGCGGAAGCGGTACAGGCGGCGGCAAGCTGACGGCGGCTTCGGCGGCGGCGCTGATCGGCACGAAAGTAAGTGTTGATGCCAGCACGACTGGTGTGACGCCACTGGTCGATGGCACATACGAGGCGAAGTGGCCTGTCACCATTCAGTCCAATTACACGAACTACAGGGTCAGCATCGCCGATGCCAGCGGCAAGGAAGTCTATAACGCACCATGGACACCGTCAGGAACAGGCGAACAGACATTTACATGGCCCGGAACAATTACTGCACAGGGAGCCAAGATTGATCCGAGCACGCAGTACACGATCAAGGTTCAGGGTGATCTGACAACCAGCAATGGAACCGTGAAAAGCATGATGGCGACCGAAACCAGCGGTGTCGTGAAAGCCGTAGATCTGTCGGGCAACGAGGAAATGGTGCAGTTCGGCAATTATACCATTCCGCTGAGCAAGATCAAAAAGGTCTCGAACGCAACGAGCTGACGGCAAGCCGTCCCGCCAGCAAAGGGCTACTGCCGCATCCCTTTGGCCAGCGCCAGCTGCAGCATGCTGAGCTGCTGGGCCACCGGATTGTTCTCGGGCGCCTTTTCGGCGGGCTTGTCATCGGCGCGCAGCAGCTCATCAAGCTTCACGATGCGGGCCTGCAGCCGGATGGACTGCTGGATGAGTTCATTCAACTTCACCGGCAGCAGAGCCAGCATTTCGGGCGCACTGGCAGTCTCGGACGGCTGGAGTTTCACCTTGCGGTGTTCTGTCTCGGCCTCCATGCGGGTCAGCTCGCCCTCGTTAACGGCGCGCTGGAGCAGCAGCCATGATGTGATCTGCATCAGGCGGGTCGTCAGCCGCATGCTCTCGCTGGCATAGGCGAGCGCTGCACCGCGCTGCAATTCGCGCGATTCCCTTCGTCCGTCACCGTCGAGATAGGAAGCGGTCGCCTCGACCAGCGTCATGCCTTCCGAGAACAGCGCCTTGAAGCCTTCGGACGCCACCATCTTTTCCGCGAAGGAAATGGCGAACGGCTTGCTGGTGATGCTCTGGACAGCCTGCTCGATCATGGGACGCAACCTCTGTTAACGCTTGTTAAACACTGATTGACAACAGATTAACAGACATGGACGAAGCCCGCCTTCTTTACCGCCGTTTAACCTTAACAGGGACGATCACCTCCTCCCGTGCAAGGCACTCACCCGACGAAGGGAGCACTTGATCTCTGGCCAGACAGTTGCATATGCAACAATGCGTTGACGGCGGGACCAACCGCTGCATGAATGCAAAACGTCAGGGAGGGCGGCCCAGCGGGTCGCCAAGCAAATTTGGTGGCACGCACAGATGTGGGCGGAGACACGTTCGGCAAGCTTCTTGCCGAAAACGCACGGATTCGGGGGGCTCGCCCCGCCATGCGCTTCAAGGACAATGGTATCTGGGTCAGCTGGACCTGGTCCGAGGTCAATGTGGAAGCACGCGGGCTGGCGGCTGGCCTGCAGGCGCTGGGCCTGAAGCGCGGCGACAAGATCGCCATTGTCGGCGGCAACCGTCCCAAGCTCTACTGGTCCATGATGGCGGCGCAGATCCTTGGAGCCATTCCCGTTCCGGTCTATTCAGACGCCATAGCAGACGAACTGGCCTATGTGCTGGACAATGCCGAGGTGACCTTTGCGGCGGTGCAGGACCAGGAGCAGGTCGACAAGATCATCTCCGTTGCCGAGCGCGTGCCGAAATTGCAGACCATCATCTACGATTTTGATCG
>CAXTUM010000652.1:0-2145 GCA_964247205.1 uncultured Beijerinckiaceae bacterium | reverse complement strand
CTCATGAAGCACATGGATTAAAGCAGATTCGCATTACACAAGGGGATCCAGACTTGCGATGTTAACGCACGGTCGGATCCATCGCGATGGATTCCCTTCCCCTCCGCTGCGCTCCGGCCGGGAATAACAATAAAAAAGGACCGCTGCTGAATGAAGTGGCCCTTTTTTATTGTAGCGGCGCAAAACGCATTCGATCAGTTCATCCGGCCGCGCACGTCCTTCAAACCCGCAGCAATAAGATCATCCGCCACTTTACCCGTGGCTTGACCCTTGAGAATCACTTCGGCGGCGCGGATCGCGGCATCGGCAGCGGCGGCGCGGACTTCTGCAGTGGCGGAAGCTTCCGCCATGGCTATCTTCTGCTCAGCCTGCTTGGTGCGGCGCACGACATAATCCGCGAGTTTGGCCTCCTGATCAACGCGGATGCGCTCGGCCTCGGCCTTGGCGCCCTCGACGATCTGGGCAGCTTCCTTTTCGGCGGCAGCGCGCTTGGCTTCATACTGGGCCAGCAGTGTCTCGGCTTCCTTGCGGAGGCTTGAGGCAGCGGCAAGCTGTTCCGAAACCTTCTGGCCCCGCGCATCAAGCATGTTGATCAGCGTCTTGTGGACGCCGAAATAGCCCAGAATGCCGACAAAGATGAAAAAACCGACTGCGACGTAGATTGTATCCATAACCGCCCGCTCCTCAGGACTGGACCGAAGCGACGGCACGCTTCAGTTCATCCGCCTTGGGCGCGACGCCCGTGATGCGCTTGACGATATCGGCGGCGGTGTCAGCCGCGATCCCGGCCACGTTGCCCATCGCCTTGTCCCGCGCCGCATTGATGCTGGCTTCGGATGTCGCGATCTTCGTCGCGGTATCCGCTTCTACCACCTTGCGCTTGGCTTCCGCTGCTGACGATGCGGCGTCCTTGGCTTTCTGGGCTGTGGACTGGGCTCCGGCCTTGGCGTCTGCCAGAAGCTTTTCGTACGCTTCTCCCGCAGCCTTGGCCTTGTCCTGCATGGCGGCGGCGGCCTTGAGGTCACAGTCGATCTTGCCTTCCCGCGTTTCCAGAATCTCAGCCACACGCGGCAATGCGATCCTGGACATCAGATAGTACAAAACGCCAAACGTGACCACGAGCCAGAAAATCTGGCCGGGGAACGTCGAAGCGTCGAAGGGCGGGAACGAACTCTCACCGGCTGCCTTGGGGGCATCAGCGGCAAGGGCGGTCCCGATGAACAGCGAAATCATCGGTACACCTCAGTGATTCTCCCGCCGCATGCGACAAGAGCCGGTCAACCCAATATCAGGCGACGAAGAGCAGGATCAGCGCCACGACGAAGGCGAAGATGCCAAGGCCTTCGGCCAGAGCCGCGCCGATGAACGCACGGCCGAACTGGCCGTCAGCAGCCGACGGGTTGCGCAGTGCGCCAGAGAGAAAGTTGCCGAAGATGGTGCCGACGCCAATGGCGGCAGCGCCCATTCCGATCGCAGCAAGGCCAGCACCGATGAGCTTGGCGGCATCTGCTTCCATGTGAAACTCCTGATATTCTTCTAGAGGGGGTAGGGGGGAAAGTTCGGACGGTTCGTAAATCAGTGTCCGGGGTGAAGCGCATCATTGAGATAGATGCAAGTCAGAATTGAAAAGACGAAGGCCTGAAGGGCCGCGACCAGCAATTCCAAAGCGTAAAGAGCGACAATCATGGCCATCGGCAGCGGCGTCAGCGCAAGCACCGCTCCGCCTGCTGTTGTCATCAGCACAATAAAGCCTGCGAAGACCTTGAGGGCGATATGCCCGGCCAGCATGTTGGCGAAAAGGCGCATCGACAGGCTGATGGGGCGCGAGATGAACGAAATGACCTCGATCAGCACGATGAAGGGCAGGAGCGGCGCGGGAACGCCGGACGGCACGAAGAGGCCGAAGAAGTGGGTGCCATGCTTGACGAAACCATAGATGATGACCGTGCTGATCACGAGCAGCGCAAACATGAAGGTCACGACGATGTGGCTGGTGACAGTGAAGGTGCCGGGGATGAGGCCGACCATGTTGCAGACCAGCACGAAAATGAAGAGCGAGAACACCAGCGGCATGAACTTCATGCCTTCCTTGCCAGTAGTCGAGCGTACCGTGTCCGCCATGAATTCATAGAGCATTTCGGCGGC
>CAXTUM010000651.1:0-2148 GCA_964247205.1 uncultured Beijerinckiaceae bacterium | reverse complement strand
TGGCGATGAACCTGGAGACAACCGAGGAGGACCTGATGCATGTGGTCTTCCCGCATCCCACGCTGAGCGAGATGATGAAGGAGAGCGTGCTGGATGCGTACGGTAGGGCGCTGAATGCGTGAGGGTGCACAAAGTCCTAGCATTCGGGAAAGCACACCAATGTCGGATCAAGCAAAGCGCCTTGCTACGATTATCGTCGCATTACTTCTCTCGGCTATGCCTGTGCAAGCTCAACAGCGAGAACTCGATTGGCAAGGTTGGTTGATCAGCGTTAGAGGCGGTGCCTTATTGCGCCATGTCGCTGTCCAGACATCAGGAAATCCATTCTGGCTTTACCAATCCCTTGCCGGTTTTGGCGGCGGAGCCATTATCGGTTTTAGAGCACCTAATGTACCTGTTGCAGGGCACGACAACAGAACCTATCCCGATGTTGGTGGCGCCGTCGGGTACACGTTTCAAAATGGGTTCATTACGGCAGGTTTTGATATGGTGGCACAGGTTCCGGTTCGAACCAGCGGCGATCATTCCGCCCTTCAAGCTAGGAACACCATTCTGGTCGGTTCGCTTCCTGTCTTCAGCATTCAAGGGCGAGTCAAGTTGGGCCTCGCCTGGTCTCGGTTCCACATTTTCGGGTTCGCAGGTGCCGAGCTTGAAAACAACAGGTTCCGCTTGGGGTTCTACCGCTACGGCCCGTCTTCAGCAGAAAGTTACTTGGCTACGCAATCGCGCAGCATGTGGAAACTTGCTCCACTCTTGGGCGTTGGCATCGACTATGGCTTGACGGATCAAGTTATCATCGGAGTCGAATTCAGCCGCAAGTTCATTGATGGCACAGTTAGCTTGAGTGGGTATCCCGTCAGTGCAAAGCCATATGGAACAGCTTTCAAAGGAATCAATTTTCCTCCCGATCGCGAGGATTTCCGCGCCTCCTACCGCAATCGTGATGATAGAATTACTTTCAAGATCGGAATGAAGCTTTGATTTCAGAAACCCTCGACAAGTGCGCATGACCTCCACCTTTCCCCTTATCCTCCTCGCCTTCCTCGGCGGTGCCGTTCTCCCGCTGCAGATGGGCATCAACGGCTACCTTCGGCAAGGCCTCGGCCATCCCATGCAGGCGACTTTTGTGTCGTTTGCGGTGGGGTCGATGGCAGCGCTCATCGCCTGCGTGGTCATGCGTGTGCCGTTGCCGACAGCGGAGCGGATATCCACCCCGGCCATGTGGATGTGGTTCGGCGGCTGTTTCGGCATGTTCTACGTCTTCACCACGATCATGTCCGGCCCCCGGATCGGCGCGGCGCTGGCCGTGTCTCTCGCCATCGCAGGGCAGCTTGTGGTTGCCGCGCTGCTCGATCACACCGGCACGCTTGGCTTTCCGCAGCACAGCCTCTCTCCGATGAAGCTTGCAGGCATTGGGCTTGTCATCGCGGGCGTGCTTGTGGTGAGCTATTCGAAGCAGGTCTGACCAGCGCGATCACAGGTTGCCCCGGCATCCTGTCCGTCCTAAATCCTCTGCATCCACAGAGACAGCCATGACCGTCGTTCTCGATCTCCTCTCCAGACCACGCCACCCCGAAAAGGCCCACCGGCCTGACAGCGTCGTTCTGCGCAAGCCGGACTGGATCCGCGTCAAGGCGCCGGGCTCACCCAAATGGGCCGAAACCAACCGAATCGTGAAGGAAAACGGCCTTGTGACGGTGTGCCAGGAGGCGGGCTGCCCCAACATCGGCGAATGCTGGGAGCAGAAGCACGCGACCTTCATGATCATGGGCGACACCTGCACGCGGGCCTGCGCTTTCTGCAACGTCAAGACCGGCATGCCGCAGGCACTGGATCCGAAGGAGCCGGAGCATATCGCCATCGCGGTGGAGAAGCTGGGCCTGAACCACGTGGTTATCACCTCGGTGGACCGCGATGATCTGGCGGATGGCGGTGCGCAGCATTTCGTTGAGGTGATCGAGGCGATCCGCGCGCGCTCGCCCAGGACGACCATCGAAATCCTGACGCCCGATTTTCTGCGCAAGCCCGGAGCCATCGAAACCGTAGCCCGCGCGCGTCCCGATGTGTTCAACCACAACCTCGAAACAGTCCCGTCAAAATACCTCAAGGTGCGCCCCGGCGCTCGCTATTTCAGCTCGATCCGCCTGC
>CAXTUM010000650.1:0-2150 GCA_964247205.1 uncultured Beijerinckiaceae bacterium | reverse complement strand
GTCTTGACGTTCCGGACGCTGGCGCGGGCCGCGGTCGTCGCGTTCACGGCTGCGCTTGTCGTCAAAATCCCGGTCGCGCGGAGAATTGCGGTCGCTGCGCGGCGCATGCATCAGTTCTGGGCCGGAAAGCTCTTCCGGCTCGGGCAGGCGCGAGCGGTAGAGCTTCGCCAGAATCGCCGCGATATCGTTGGGCGTTTTCGAGGTCAGCAGCACCTCCGCCATGGCGCGGTCCTCATCCGTCACCTCTTCCATCAGCGACGGATCATCAAGGAAACGCTGACGGTCCAGCGCGCGGATGTCATCGGCGCTGGGCGGATCCATCCAGACCGGCTTGATCTTGGCATCCATGATCAGCCGCTCGGCCTTGCGGCGGCGCGAATGCGGCACCACGAGCACGCTGATACCCTTGCGACCGGCGCGGCCCGTGCGACCGCTGCGGTGCTGCAGGATTTCCGCGTTCAGCGGCAGGTCCGCGTGGATGACAAGTCCGAGATTGGGCAGATCGATGCCGCGCGCGGCAACATCGGTTGCAACACAGATCTTCGCACGCCCATCGCGCAGCGCTTGCAAAGCCTGATTGCGCTCGTTCTGGCTCAACTCGCCCGAGAGGTAGACCGCCGAGAACCCGCGCTCTACCAGGATCGCCTGCAGATGGCGCACACCGTCGCGCGTGTTGCAGAACACGAGGCTGGCGGGCGAATCCACCTGCCGCAGCACGTTGACAATGGCATGTTCGGTTTCGCGCGGCTGCGTGCGGAGCGCCCGGTATTCGATATCCGCATGGCCGCGGTCACCGCTGGCGGAGGCGATGCGGTAGGCATCCTTCTGGAATTTGCTGGCCAGGGCCACGATGGCTTTGGGCAAAGTCGCCGAGAACAGCAGGGTACGCCGCGTCTCGGGCGTTGTCTCAAGAATGAATTCGATATCGTCACGAAAGCCGAGATCGAGCATCTCGTCCGCCTCGTCCAGAACGACCGCGCGGACATCGCCCAGCAGCAGCGCCTTGCGCTCGATATGATCTTTCAGGCGGCCGGGCGTTCCCACCACGATATGCGCACCAGAATCCAGCAAACGCCGCTCGCGGCGCGGGTCCATGCCGCCGACGCAGGCGATGACGCGGCCGCCGGCGGGCGCATAGAGCCATTCCAGCTCGCGCTGCACCTGCATCGCCAGTTCGCGCGTCGGTGCGATGATCAAGGCCAGCGGATCAGCCGCACGGTCCAGCTTGAATTCGTCCATCAGCAGCGTGGAACCGATGCCGATACCGAAGGCAACGGTCTTGCCGGAGCCGGTTTGCGCCGACACCAGCAGATCGCGCTCGGCGGCCTCAGGAGCCAGCACAGCGCTCTGCACGGGGGTCAGATCAGCGTAACCACGCTCGGCAAGAGCCTTCGCGAGGGGGGCGGGAATGGGAAGGGAGGTCAAAGGGGCGGCTTTCAAAGCAAGCGCTGCGTGAGGCGGCGTCATAGAGGAAGAATGCGCGATGCGCTACCCATGGTGTTTGCAGGGGAGGAATGCCCGTTGCGGCAGTGCTGCGGCGTTAGCCCTGTTATCAACCCGCCCTTGTCTTGCCGGTATCCTTCCCGTCTGATGCGGGAGAATGAACTGGTAAGGATTGCTTAACCATGAAGGTTCTGATCGCAGGCGGCGGTGTTGGCGGACTTACGCTCGGATTGATGCTGAAGCAGCGCGGCATCGAGGCCGAGATTTTCGAGCAATCAACCGAAATCCGCGAACTGGGCGTCGGCATCAACACGCTGCCGCATGCTATCAGGGAACTGAGCTTGCTGGGCCTGCTGCCAGCACTGGACCGCATCGCCATCCGCACGAAGGAACTGGTCTACATGAACCGCTTCGGCCAGGACATCTGGCGGGAACCAAGGGGCATGGATGCGGGCTTTGACGTGCCGCAATTCTCGATCCACCGGGGCAGGCTCCAGAGCGTCATCCATCGCGCAGCTCAGGCTGAAATGGGCGAAAGCCGCATCCACACGGGCTGCCGTCTCGGTTCCTTCATGCAGGACGAGGCGGGCGTGCGCGCCTTTTTCTTCGACCGCGACGGTCGCCATATAAAAACCGCTGTCGGGGATGTGCTGATCGGCGCGGATGGCATTCACAGCACCATCCGCTCCAAGCTCTTCCCGGACGAA
>CAXTUM010000649.1:0-2153 GCA_964247205.1 uncultured Beijerinckiaceae bacterium | reverse complement strand
AATCACAGAACGTCGCGCCGCTCGTGGATGAACTCGAAGCCGCGCTCTCGACCATTGGCGCTTTCGAGGTGATCTATGTCGATGATGGGTCGACCGATGGCATGGGCGCGGAAATTTCCCGCCTTGCCGCCACACGGCCCTGGCTGCGGCAGATCCGGCATGGGCGGTCCGGCGGGCAATCGGCCTCGGTGCGCACCGGCGTGCGGGCGGCGCGGGCCGAAATCATCGCCACGCTCGACGGTGATGGCGAGAACAACCCGGCCTATATCCCGGAGCTTTACAAGGCACTGACGGCCTCGCCCGAAAATGGCATCGCGGCGGGACAGCGCGTCGGGCGCAAGGCCTCGGGCTTCAAGAAACTCCAGTCGAAGATCGCCAACGGCGTGCGCGGCTCGATCCTGAAAGACGGCACGCGCGATTCCGGCTGCGGGCTCAAGTGCTTCCCGAAGGCGCTGTTCCTCAGCCTGCCCTATTTCGATGCGATCCACCGCTTTTTGCCCGCACTTGTCGTGCGTGAGGGCTACAAGGTCGTGCATGTGGATGTGCTGGACCGCACCCGGCTGTCGGGCACCTCCAACTACACCATGTGGAACAGGCTGTGGGTCGGCATTCTCGATCTCGGCGGCGTCTGGTGGCTGATCCGCCGCAAGAAGCCATCGCCGAAGGCCATGGAGATTGAGCGATGATCAGCGTCGTCACGGACTTCCGCGAATATCTCTACGATGTCTTCGTGGCGAAGTTCGATTTCTGGCTGGCCTTCGGGCTGGCGGCGCAGCTGCTGTTCACGGCCCGGTTCCTGATCCAGTGGCTGGTGAGCGAGAAGGCGGGCAGGAGCGTGGTGCCCGTGGCGTTCTGGTTCCTGTCGATGGGCGGCGGGATCATGCTGCTGATCTATGGTCTCGTGCGGCGCGAGCCGATCATCATACTGGGACAGGGGCTGGCGGTGTTCATCTATCTGCGCAACATCATGCTGATCTTCCGGCCGAAAAAGGGCGCTAGCCCAGACGCGTCATGAGTGAGCCGACACCGACGTTTTACAACGATCTCGACGAAACACTGGCGGAGAGCTGGCGGCTGATTGCACGCGGCGTGGCCGACCGGCGCTCGGCGTTTCATCACCCAACAGTGGCCACGATTGGCGCAGACAGCAGGCCAAGGCTGCGTACGGTGATCCTGAGGGCATGTGAGGTGAGCCATCGGCGCTTGCGCTTTCACACCGATGTCAGGTCGGAGAAGGTCAGCGAGATCGGACGTGATCCCGGCATCAGCCTGCATTTCTATGATCCATCCTCGAAAATCCAGCTGCGGCTTGAGGGTGTGGCCACGGTCAATACGGACAATGCGGTGGCGGATTCGGCATGGCAGACATCACGCGATTTCAGCCGCCAAACCTATGGCATCGCGCCGGGGCCTGGAACGGCCATTGCAGCAGGCGCGGACTTCTCGCTGCCCGAGGCGAGTTATGAAGCCGCCGCCGCCGGGCGTGTGAATTTCTGCGCTGTGACGGTGGAGATCACAAGACTGGAATGGCTGTATCTCGCCAGTGCAGGGCATCGGCGGGCGCGGTTCGACTGGAGCAAGGGCTTTCTGGAAGCTCTCTGGCTCGCGCCATAAAAAAGGCCGGTCTTTTGGACCGGCCTTTTTCATTTCTGTTCATCGCAGTTGGCTCAAGCCCAGTCGTCACCGCCGCCGCCGTCGAAACTGCCGCCGTCGTCATAACCCGCATCCTGCGCGCCATAGCCCGTGTCCGGGCTGCTGGAGGCCTGCTGGTCAGCGGAAGACGGCAGGGCTGCCGGGCTGGCAGCCGCCTGTGCGCCAGTTCCCGCACCTGCACCGGCACCATGTCCGCCCGAGAACATGTTGGTCAGCGCGTTGGCCGCCAGCATGCCGCCTGCGACGCCTGCGGCCGTCATGGCCGCCGTGCCGAGGAAGCCCATGCCGCCGCGCTGAGGTTGCGCCTGCTGGCCGCCCCAGGGACCGGGCGCCGGCGCCTGCTGACCACCCCACGGACCCGGAGGCGGACCGCCCTGCTGGCCCTGCTGGAATGGCGCGCGGTTTTGCATGGCCGGATTCATGGGCATCGGAGGGGGCGGTGTTTTCGCCCCGCCGCCGAACAGGCCGCCCAGGAAGCCGCTGCTCTGCTGCTGCTGTTG
>CAXTUM010000648.1:0-2157 GCA_964247205.1 uncultured Beijerinckiaceae bacterium | reverse complement strand
ACAACTGTCCACGATGTGTCCGAACGTCTGTCCACCTTCTCTCCGGTCCATACACTCCCAAGGGAGAAGGAAAGTTCCTGATCATCCCCATCATCCCCTGTTCTCCGGAATCACAGCCATAGCCTCGATTTCGACCATAGCGGCGGGCTCGACAAGCGAAACCACCTGCACCAGCGCCATGGCGGGAAAGTTCTTGCCGAAGACGTCGCGATACGCGGCGCCGATTCCAGGCAGGGAGGACCGGTAAGCCGCCATGTCTGTGACATACCAAGTCAGCCGCACGAGATGCTCCGGTCCCGCTTTGGCTTCGGCAAGGATAGCATGGATATTGAGCAGCACCTGCCTGACCTGAGTTACGAAATCTTCTGCGAAGACACCATGCTCGTCCCAGCCGACAACTCCGCCTGTAACAACGACATGGCCCTTTGCCATGATGCCGTTGGCGTACCCCTTGGGTTGCGGCCAGCCCGGCGGCTGAAGTCTGCGGTTGGTGGCTGTAAGGGTCATCTCAACCTGCTTTTCTTGCACCGGCAGCATCATGAATCGCCATGCGACGCAACTCGAAGCGTTGCAGCTTGCCGGTATTCGTTCGCGGAAGCTCCGTCACATAGGCGATGGCGCGGGGATATTTGTAGGGGGCGATCTCGGCCTTGACGAAATCCTGCAAGGCCTTTGTCAGCGCAGGCGCGCCCTCGTGGCCAGGCTTCAGCACGACATAAGCCTTCACGATCATGCCGCGATCCTCGTCGGGCTGTCCGACAACGCCGCATTCGGCCACAGCCTGATGCGTCAGCAGGCAACTCTCCACCTCTGGTCCGGCGATGTTGTAGCCGGCGGAGACGATCATGTCGTCCGAGCGCGCCTGATACCAGAAATAGCCGTCCGCATCCCTGATGTAGCTGTCGCCCGTGATGTTCCAGCCGTGGGCCACGTATTTTTTCTGGCGGTCATCCGCGAGATAGCGGCATCCCGTTGGGCCGCGTACGGCAAGACGGCCGACAGTACCATCCGGGACTGGCTTGCCATGCTCGTCCAGCACGGCAGCCTCATAGCCAGGCACAGGCAGGCCGGTGCTGCCCGGGCAGATTTTCTCCTCCGGCGCGGAGATGAAGATGTGCAGCATCTCCGTCGCTCCGATGCCATCCATCAGCGGCAAGCCTGTTGCCGCTTTCCACGCCTCGAAAGTGCTGACAGGCAGCGCCTCACCGGCGGAAACGCATTTGCGCAGGCTGGAGAGATCATGATCCGCCAGCTTCGCCAGCATGGCGCGATAGGCCGTTGGCGCGGTAAAGCAGACCGTGGCCCCGAACCGTGCGATGGCAGGCATCAGCCTGTCAGGCGAAGCGGCTTCGAGAAGCACGGCGGAGGCTCCCACGCGCAGCGGAAACAGCACCAGACCACCAAGGCCGAAGGTGAATGCCAGCGGCGGCGAGCCGATGAAACGGTCGGATGCCGCGGGCTTCAGGACATGGCCGGAATACGCATCGCAGATCGCCAGCAGATCACGGTGGAAATGCATCGTGCCCTTGGGCTCGCCGGTGGTGCCCGAGGTGAAGCCGATGAGGCAGACATCGTCCTGTGCGGTATCGACAGCTTCGAAATACTCATAACCCGGCTGTGCCATCAGGCTTTCCAGCGTGCCGCCTTCGCCCCAGTAAATGACCTCGAGAGCAGACGCTGCTGCTTTTGCTTTCTCCATCTCGCCGTTCAGTCGGTTATCGCAGAGCGCAAGGCTGATCTTCGCCCTGGCGAGCGGATAGGCCAGCTCCTTTGCCCGCAGCATCGGCATGGTGCAGACCACGACGCCACCGGCCTTTATCACGGCAAAAGTGGCAGCGACCAGCATCGGCGTGTTGGCGGAGCGCAGCAGCACACGGTTTCCCGGCACAAGGCCAAGGTCGCGCACCAGCACATTGGCGGTGCGGTTCACGCGGGTCTGAAGCTCTGCATAGGTCAGCGTTTCCGTGGGAGAGAGCAGGCAGGGCGCATTACCGTGGCCAGCAGACACATGCTGGTCGATGAACGCGACGGCGCAGTTCAGACGTTCAGGATAAGCAAGTTCAGGCAAGGTGAACAAGAATGGCGGTTGCTGATCCGCCGGAGGCAGGTTGTCGCGCGTGAAGGTATCGATATGCGCCGACCGGTGCATCACGCGCC
>CAXTUM010000647.1:0-2159 GCA_964247205.1 uncultured Beijerinckiaceae bacterium | reverse complement strand
AGATGATCCAGGAGGGAATTGATGCGGCCATGCAGGAGCGCTGGGAGCGCAAGGAAAGGAACTCGAGGTCTTGAGTATTGCCCTCGACACAAATGTAATCGTGCGGTTCTTGGCGCGCGACAATATGAAACAGCATAAAGCGGCAGCGCTCCTGATTTCACAACAGACATGCTACGTGCAGGATACTGTGGTGCTGGAGCTCGAATGGGTTCTGAGGAAAACGTTCCGTTACGAACGTGACCAGATAGTCGCCGCCTTCGATGTGATGGCAGATTTGAATAATCTCAAAATCGAGAACCAGTTGCGCCTTACCTCTGCGTTGGATGGCTATCGGTCGGGAATGGATTTTGCCGATGCCTATCATCTCGCCGGTGCTGCAGACGCTGATGCCTTCGCAACCTTCGACCGAAACCTGATCAAACGCGCTTCACGAACTTTCATCAAACCACCTGTCATCCAACCCTGATCCAAATCTTCCGCAAAGCCAGAGCCATGAAATCCCATTACAACGACCCCGCCACCGCCCAGATAATCGAGCGCCGGACCTACGCCATCATCGTGGACAACGAGCCCGGCGTGCTGGCCCGCATCGCGGGCATGTTCTCCGGGCGAGGCTACAACATCGAGAGCCTGACGGTGACGGAGACGGAGCACGAGAAGCACATCTCGCGGCTTACCATCATCACCAAAGGCACCGCTGCCGTGCTCGACCAGATCAAGGCGCAGCTGGAGCGGCTGGTGCCGGTCCACCGCGTCATGGACCTGACAACCTCTGGCCCCTCCATCGAGCGCGAGCTGGCGCTGGTGAAGGTGCGCGGCAAGGGCGAACACCGCATGGAGGCGCTTCGTCTCGCCACTGCCTTTGGTGCCAAGCCGGTGGATGCCACGCTCGAAAGCTTCGTCTTCGAGATCACCGGCGCGTCCGAGGATGTCGAGCGCTTCATCAACCTGATGGCGGCGATTGGTCTGGTTGAAGTGAGCCGCACCGGCGTTGCCGCAATTTCGCGCGGTGCGGATGGTTTATGATTCCCGGTCATAACTTGGGAAACGCAAATCAATGCTTTCACGCCGCACCTTCCTGAAAAGCGCGGCCTGGCTTGGCGCCAGCCTGACGTCCTTTGGTGCCTACGCCGTTGGCATCGAACCCATGCTCTGGCCCAGCGTGGTGCGCTATCCGCTCACGCCCCGGGGCTGGCCGCCTGACCTCAAGCTCCGCATCGTCACGCTGTCGGATATCCACGCCTGCGACCCATGGATGAGCATCAGCCGCATCCAGTCCATCGTGAACACAGCGAATGCGCTTGATGGCGATATCATCCTGCTGCTGGGCGACTACGTCGCGGGCAGCCGCCTCGTCAAGAAATACGGAGATTCCAGCGCATGGGCTCCGATTCTGGGCCAGCTGAAAGCCCCGCTCGGCGTCCATGCCATCCTCGGCAACCACGACTGGTGGGAGGACAAGACCGCCATGCGCGATGGCAAGGGGCCGACCTTCGTGCATCGCGCACTGGCTGCAGTCGGCATTCCTGTTCTGGACAATGATGCGGTGCGCCTGATGCACAATGGCAAGCCGTTCTGGCTGGCCGGCCTTGGCGACCAGATTGCCTTCGTTCCTTCCCGGCATCTGCACGGCAAGCGCGGTGATGATGATCTAGCCGGCACCCTGCGCAAGCTGACAGACGACGCACCCGCCATCCTGATGGCGCATGAGCCGGACATCTTCCCCCGCGTGCCCCGACGCATCGCCCTCACGCTGTCAGGCCACACCCATGGCGGACAGGTGAACCTTTTCGGCTGGCGTCCGGCCTCGGCGTCACGGCTCAGCGCGCGCTACGCACGCGGCCATTTCAGTGAGAACGGACGCGATCTTCTGGTCTCCAGCGGCCTCGGCTGCTCCATCGCCCCGATCCGCGTGGGCGTACCGCCGGAGATCATGGTGGTGGAACTGGGGGATGACAGGATATCACGCAGGCCCTGATCAAACCCTTGACCCTTCGCCGCGCCGGGCTTACCGAACGCGCCATAATCTTTCACAAGAAATCTGATCCCAGAAACCTCCAGAGGAAAACTCCCATGCGCGTTTATTATGACCGTGATGCCGATCTCAATCTGATCAAGGGCAAGAAGGTCTGCATCGTCGGCTACGGCTCACAGGGCCA
>CAXTUM010000646.1:0-2184 GCA_964247205.1 uncultured Beijerinckiaceae bacterium | reverse complement strand
ATCAAACTTGCCGCCTGCGTGCAGCGTGCACATGATGACTTCGATGGTTGATTTGCCAGGAAATTTCTTGTGCGGCTCGAAGGGAATTCCCCGGCCATTGTCCGTCACTGTCAGGAAACCGTCTGCGCCAAGCTCCACTTCAATGAACGTCGCGTGACCTGCAACGGCTTCGTCCATCGAGTTGTCGATGACTTCGGCGAACAGGTGATGCAGCGCCTTCTCGTCCGTGCCCCCGATGTACATTCCGGGGCGGCGGCGGACGGGTTCGAGGCCTTCCAACACCTCAATGGAATCAGCGTTGTAGTCATCGCCTCCGCTTGCCTTGGGAGGCGCGGGCGCCGTTGATCGGGCAGGAGGCGCAGTCCCCATCGCGCGCGGCACGGCTTGCGGAGGACGCGATTCAGCGGGTTTCGGCGGCACGATATCCCTCGCCGCTTTCTCCAGTTCGCCAAAGAGATCCCGGGCTTGTCCGGTTTTGGGTGCCATATCCGTTCGATCACCTGATTCGCTGCTGGCTCTTTATGGCATGACAGCAGGCAAGGGGGAACGGAAGGGCAACAGTATGCTGGCATATGCTCAAAAACAAAACGGGCAGCTTTCGCTACCCGCCGTCCGAACGTGCAGTACATCCGTGCTACGTCCTTGATCCAAGATGCACCGTTTATTGTTACGGAATAATGAAGAAATCCAGGCGGTTTGATGATTTTGTGTTTCACCGAGGCTGTTGGAACCGGCACCGCTGGTCTTGGTCAAGCCACTGGCCGCCGCCGATCTCCATGGCGTAGCGCCACCTGTGAAACCCGCTGGCCTTGCGGCGCAGCAAGGCAGAACCTTTCTCGCGGAAACGGATCATTAGGCGCTGGACGATGACCGTCTCCGCCGCTCTCATACCAGAGCAAGGCGTGACACTTCAGCTTTGCAGAAACCAGACATTCTAACTTTGCTTCTACAATCCGTGAATCGCAGAATATATATTATGGAACTTAAGGCTATCTCAAAACCCGCATTTCCAGACTCAAACCCCGTTCCCGTTCAAATCATGCGGCTCGAACCAGCTCCTGCCATCACGTTCGATCAGCGCAATGGCCTGTGACGGTCCGTTCTGTCCTGCCGCATAGCGATGCGGTGTCGGATAGCGTTCGGCCCAGCCCGCGGTAATCGGATCGATGAAGCGCCACGCCGCTTCCACCTCGTCGCGGCGCATGAACAAGGTCTGCTGGCCGCGCAGCACATCGGTCAGGAGGCGCTCATAGGCATCGGGCGAGCGGTCAATGAAGGCTGTGCCGAAGCGCAGATCCAGTTCCGTCTCGCGCAGGCGCAGCCGCCCTGATCCCGGCAGCTTGGCCATGGTGATGAACTTCACGCCGTCATCTGGCTGCAAGCGGATGATCAGGCGGTTGGGCGCCAGCAATCCGTCCGGTCCCAGCGGCTCGAAGATCGAATGCGGCACAGGCTTGAAGGTAATGACGATTTCCGAGAACCGGTCCGCCATGCGCTTGCCTGTGCGCAGATAGAACGGCACGCCGGCCCAGCGCCAGGTGTCGATTTCAGCCTTGAGCGCCACGAAGGTCTCTACAGGGCTTTCGTGCCCCAGCTCTTCCTCGTAGCCCTTGACCGGCTGGCCTTCGACTGAGCCGTGGCGATATTGCCCGCGCACGGAACGCGCAATGACATCCGCACTCGTGATCGGGCGCAACGCTTTGAGAACACGCACTTTTTCGTCACGGATTTCATCGGAATCCAGCGTGTTCGGCGGTTCCATGGCGACGAGGCAGACCAGCTGGAGGAGGTGGTTCTGCACCATGTCGCGCAAAGCCCCTGCCCCTTCATAATAGCCCGCGCGGGCTTCCAGCCCGACCTCTTCGGCCACCGTGATCTGCACATGGTCGATGTCGGCATTGGACCAGAGCTTGCCGAACAGCGTGTTGGCGAAGCGCAGGACCAGCAGGTTCTGCACCGTCTCCTTGCCCAGATAATGGTCGATCCGGTACGTCTGCTTCTCGCTGAAGACCCTGGCCACAGCGTCCATGATATCGGTGGCCGAGGCGAGATCACGCCCTATCGGCTTTTCGACGACGATGCGGGAATCGGGCGTGGCAAGACCGGATGCGCCCAGCATTTCACAGGCGCGCGCGTAATAGTTAGGTGCGATAGAGAGATAGAACGCGCGGGTGCGGGTGGAAT
>CAXTUM010000645.1:0-2192 GCA_964247205.1 uncultured Beijerinckiaceae bacterium | reverse complement strand
GTTGCTCTGGGCCGCGCTGCGCAATCGCGGCCTTGGCGTGAAGTTCCGCCGGCAGGTGCCGGTGGGGCGCTATGTCGTTGATTTTGTTTGTTTCGAGAAGCGGCTGATCGTGGAGAGCGACGGTCCCGTGCATGACACGCCGGAGCAGATCGCGCATGATCGGGTGCGGGATGATTGGCTGCGCTTGCAGGGGTTCATTGTTTTGCGGCTGCCGGATGATCTTGTTGTCGGAGCACCCGAAATAGCTGTGCAGCGAATCCGGCAAGCTCTGGCCTAAGTGCCATGATGGCTTCGCCAGACCCCTCATCCGACCTTTGCTGACGCTAAGGCCACCTTCTCCTGCAGGGGGAGAAGGAAAGTCAGGCCTCCGCCACCCTCCGCCTAGCCCCCTCCAGAACATACCGCAGCTGATCCATCGCCACGCCGGTGCCCTGCAGCATCGCCGCCGCGCTTTCGCTCTCGCCCGCTTCCTGCGAGAGTTTCGCCACCAGCGCGTCGCCCTTCTGATCAATCTCGTCGAGCTCCGCAACTGATCCCGCCCCGCGCGCCTGCGTCGTCAGCTCCGCCAGTTCCTCCAGCATCAGGCTGGCCTCGCTCTGCTGCTTGCCCTGCATCCAGGCGAAGAGGCCGGTGAGGGCGGAGCCCAGAATGGACAATACGCCGAAGCCCGTCAGGACCGGCTCGCTGTAGCGGTCGAACAGCGTCTTGCTCTCGCCCTCGAAATGCGCGGTCGCGCCGGGGTGCACAGGGATGCGGGATTCGCTGTCGCCGTCCGGCGCTTCCGCCGCAAAAGCCTGCGGCAGTTGCCGGCCCACCCGCGATCGCAGATCCATGATCGTCTTGGCGATGCGGCCCGCCAGATCCTCTGACATATCGGCCCGCGCCATGGTGAGGTAACTCACGGCGATGGTGTCGGCCTCTTCCTCCGGCCGGCCGGTGCCGAGCGCGCCCGCCGGGATGTCGAAGGTTTCCACGCCCACCACGCGGTTGGCGATGGCCTGCGCCTCGTCGATGCCGATCAGCTTCACGCCGCCCGGCACCTTGCGGTTCAGCTTCAGTACGATCTCGGTGAGGATAGGCGCGGTGAGCTGCGCCACGATGGCGATGGCGTCGAGCTTGCTGGCGGCCATCAAATCGGCAGCTTCAAGCCCCTCGATTTGGGTGACGGTAGCGTCGGCCTCCCTGATATCGGCCACTTCCAGCACCTTGCGCACCAGCGGCAGATTGGGATCAGTCCAGCGCACCACGCCGATGCGCTTGCCCTTGAGATCGGACAATCCGGTGATGTTGCCGCGCTTCTGGGGCACCAGAAGCACCAGCGCGCGCTTCGTATTGACGATGATGGTCTGGCCGCTGGGCGGAAGCTCCAGATCGCTGCGGACGATGGCGAGATCGGCCTTGCGGGATTCCAGCAGCTTGCCGCTTTCTTCCGCTCCGGAGGACATCAGAACCGTGAACCGTATCGGGCTGCGCGCTTCTGTCGCCGCCTTGCCGAGTGCGGTTGCAAAGCGGCTGGTCTCGCTGCCCTCCTTGCCTGCCACCAGCGTGACGACCCGCGGCAGCGACAGCCAGTACCAGGCCCCCACCGATCCGGCGACCAGGGCGAGTGCAAGGGCAACGAGGATCAGAACAGGGCGCAAAGGGACTCCAGCGGGTTATTTGAACAGGGCAACGTAGCCTGAAGCGAGCGAGGGGAGAAGCTCACCGCCTCACGCTCTCCACCACGCTGCGGAAGTGATCCAGCGCCAGCGCGGCGCTCTCGATCAGTGCATCCGATATGTCGCCGTCCTGCCTGAGCTGGGCAAGACTGGCAACAATGGCATCGCCACGCGCTTCTATTTTTTGCAACTCGTCGGATGATGCTGTGCGTGCCGATGATGTGAGTGTCACAACCTCGTCGATCAGCCCCATGCCTTCACCTCGCCGCTTGCGGCTGGCCCAGGCAACAAAAGCGAACAATCCTGAACCGAGGATCGAGGCGCCCCACAGGCCGGTGAAGAGCATTTCACCATAACGCTCGTAGAACGTCTTCGATTCACCGTCGAAATAGGCCATCGCACCGGGATGCACGGGCAGCCTGGCACCTGCCTTGCCGTCCGGCGGTTCCGCCGTGAAGGCGATGGGAATGGTGCGATTGAGGCGTGTACGCAGATCATAGAGCGACTTCGCTGCGCTGCCCGCAAGGTCCTCCG
>CAXTUM010000644.1:0-2202 GCA_964247205.1 uncultured Beijerinckiaceae bacterium | reverse complement strand
GTGCTGGCCAGCATGCTTGATCTGGGCGCCGAACAGAGGAGGGCATCCTGAGCAGCGCCAGGCGAACAGGATTGATGCGGTTTCCTTTTGCAGCCATGGTGATCCCGCAGTTCACCGAGATTCACCCATGGCCAGCGCCAGCGATCCCTTCGGACACGCCGACCAGAGATACGCCAGGATTCTCGCTCTGGCCGCCGATGCAATCATCTGCATTGATGAGGAGCAGCGCATTGTCCTGTTCAACAATGGCGCAGAGGCAACCTTCGGTTTTGCCGCCGCCGAAATCCTTGGCCAGCCGATCGAGATCCTGATCCCGGCACGGTTCAGGGGCGGCCATGCCCGCCACGTCAGCAAATTCGCGGGGGGGCCGCCTGCGGCAAGGCACATGGGTGAGCGTCAGGCCATTTTCGCGATCCGGAAATCCGGCGAGGAGTTCCCGGCCGAAGCGACGATCAGCAAGATTGTCTTCGATGAAGGACATATTCTCACAGTCGTTCTCCGGGATATATCGGAGCGTTTCAAGGCGGAAGAGCGCCGCAAGCAGGATGCGGAGAAACTGCGGCAGGCTCTGGCTGCGGGAAAGCTCGGCGGCTTCGAGCAGGACTTTGTGACCAATAGAATGCAGCTGTTCGGCGATGCCCCGGGCATTCTTGGACTTGACCGGAATGAATGCCACCGGGACGAGGCGCTGGCGCTGATCCATGAAGATGACCGCGACTATGTCAATTGCGCGTCACTGCAGATCGAAAAAACCGGGTTGCTCGATCTGGAGTACCGGATCCGCAAGCCGGATGGCTCCATCACCTGGATACGGACCATCGGCGCGATTGTGAATGATGGCAAACAGCACCCCCACATCTTTGGCACCATGCAGGATGTCACCCATCAAAAGGATGTCGAGCACGAGCTGGAACGGCGCGTAGCGGAGCGGACCGACGCACTGCAGTCTGAAATCCGCCACCGCGAGGAGACGCAGAAACAGCTGGTGCATGCCCAGCGCATGGAGGCGTTCGGACAGCTCACGGGCGGAATCGCACATGACTTCAACAACCTGCTGACGATCATCGGCGGCAATCTCGAACTGCTGCAGGATCAGGTCACCGGGGAGAAGTCCGAACGGCAGCTCAGGCGGGCGCTGGAGGCGGTGGGAATGGGCTCACGGCTGACGCAAAGGCTGCTGACGTTTGCGCGCCGGAGTAACCTGGAGCCCGAGGTTCTGAACCTCAATGATCAGGTCGTCAGCATGATCGATCTGCTGAGACGGACGATCGGCGAAGCGATCACGATTTCATCCGTACTGGCTCCTGATCTGGGCCGGGTGCAGGCCGATGCCAGCGAAGTCGAGAATGCGATCCTCAATCTTGCCCTCAACGCGCGTGACGCCATGCCCGCTGGCGGCAAGCTGGTCATCGAGACGGCGAACGCCGCAATCGACGAAACTTTCGCCGCATCGATCCAGGGCGACAGGATCGCACCCGGGAACTACATCCGCCTGTCCGTGGCGGATACAGGGACCGGCATGACGCCGGAGGTGCTCACCAAGGCGTTCGAACCCTTCTTCACAACGAAGGAGCATGGCCGCGGCACCGGACTTGGCCTGGCGACCATCTATGGCTTCGCCCGGCAGTCAGGCGGGTATGCCACGATCTACAGCGAGGCAGGGATCGGAACCACCGTGAACCTCTATCTGCCCCGGTCGGATCAGCCTTTCACGGAGACCGGAGATGTGCTGACCCGGTTTTCCGCAACAAGCCTCAAACGGATTCTGGTCGTCGAGGACAATCCGGATGTCCGGGATGTCACGATCCAGCGTCTGGAAAAACTGGGGTACCGGATTCTGGCAAGCGACAGCGGTCCTGCAGCAGTGGAATTGCTGAAGGCGGATCCGGCAATCAATCTGGTTTTCAGCGACATCATGATGGTGGGCGGCATGTCCGGCTATGATCTCGCCGACTGGGTGCAGGCCAATATCCCGGCAATCAAGGTGCTGCTGACGTCAGGTTTCTCGGACGAACTGGTGAAGCGGGCCGGCCGGGAACCCGGCGAGTTGAAGGTGCTCCAGAAGCCCTATGCGATTGCAGACCTCGCCCATGCCCTGCACGAGGCTTTCGAGAGCAAGTGAAGGCACTCTGATTCAGACCTGATTCAATTCAGACCTGCCTGACCTCGCAGGCGAAAATATACCCAACGCCGCGAACGGTA
>CAXTUM010000643.1:0-2203 GCA_964247205.1 uncultured Beijerinckiaceae bacterium | reverse complement strand
ACGCCGCTGGTGCCGGCCGCAATCGCTGGCCTGGTCTGGGGCATCATCGGCGGAGCCCTGCCGGGAATCTCCGCATCAATAACGATGGCGCTGCTCCTGCCATTTACCTACGGCATGGACCCGATGATCGCGATTGTGCTGCTGAGCTCCACCTATATCGGAGCAGAGTACGGCGGCTCCATCCCGGCAATCCTGATCCGGACGCCCGGCACCAACTCCGCCGCCGCCACCGTCATCGACGGCTATGAAATGAAGCGGCAGGGCAAGGCTGGCGAGGCGCTTGGCATATCGCTGTGGTCTGGCGTCGTGGGAAGCCTCGTGGGGCTGGCACTCCTTGTGACCATGACCGAACCTTTGTCGCGCCTGGCGCTGCTTTTCACGCCAGCATCCTACTTCGGACTGGGCATCCTTGGCATCAGCATCATTGCCTCGCTCTCTGGCGGTTCGCTGCTCAAGGGACTGGCTGCGGCTTTGGTCGGCCTGATGGTCTCCACCATTGGCACGGACCCGATCTCGGGCGTTTCCCGCTTCACCTTTGATCTTCCGGACCTCATTGGCGGCATCAAACCCATTCTGGTGATGGTGGGGCTTTTCGCCGTGAGCGAATTGCTGATCCAGTCAGGCACGAAAGGGCTCGACGCGACAGCGGAAAGCAAGGTGCGCATCGTGCTGCCTGGCTGGGCCATGATGAAACGGCTCGCGAAACCGCAGGGCATCGGCTGCATCACCGGCACCTTCGAGGGATTGATGCCTGGCGGCGGCGGCTCCATTGCTGCCTTCATGGCCTATAACGAGGCGAAGCGGTGGTCGTCGCGTCCTGAGGAGTTCGGCCATGGTTCGCCGGAAGGCGTCGCCGCACCGGAAGCTGCCAACAACACAGTCGCTTCCACGTCTCTCATCCCGCTCCTTTCGTTCGGTATCCCGGGATCCAACTCGGCGGCTGTTCTGCTGGGCGGCCTGCTGATCCATGGGCTCCTGCCGGGACCCCGGCTGTTCGAGCAGAACAACGATGTGATCCTCGGCCTTTACACCGGCTCGCTGGTGGCGACGCTGGGGCAGATTGTCGTGGGCATCCTGATCCTTCCGGTCTGCATGTGGCTGGTGAACAGGCCGCGCCCCTATCTTGCCGGCTTCGTCTTCGCGCTCGTGCTATCGGGCATCTTCACGATCAATGCGACCATGTTCGATATCGGGCTGGTGCTTGCAGGAGGCGTGATCGGCTACCTCATGCGCCTCAATGGCTTTCCGTTCCTGCCAGCCGTTCTGGGCGTGGTGCTCGGACCAATGATTGAGGGAAGCTATCGCCGTTCGCTGCTTCTTTCAGGGGGTGACCACATGATCTTTCTGGAGGACCGGATCGGGCTTGGACTTCTGGTTGTCGCCGCCGTCTTTGTCGTGTTTTCACTTTCGCGTGAAATACGCGACGCCCGCAAGCTCGAGGCTTCCGCTCCATGACTGCTGCTCCACCCACTGTTGCACTCGTGATAGGCGGCTTCGCCGAAGCCATAGGATCGGGCGAGACAGACGTTCCAACCGATGTCCGCGCCATGGTCCGGCGGCTGATGATCGATGTCGTCGGCCTTTGCGCTGCCGCGCGGCAAACAGATTACGTAAGGGGATGCCTTTCCGCCGCCGAGGGCCGCGGTTCATCCACCGCCATTGGTCACCGGGGCGGGTTCACGGCGATCGATGCCGCGCTGATCAACGGCACTGCCGCCCATGGCGAGGATTTCGACGATACATTCGAGGGCGGTCCGGTGCATGCCGGTGCGCCCGTGGTTCCTGCCGTGCTGGCGGTCGCAGAGAGGGAAGGCCTGGGCGGAGAGGCTGTCGTCCGGGCCATCGCGGTGGGCGTCGAGGTCATCTGTCGCAGCGCTCTGGTTGCCCCGCAGGCCATTCACAGGGCGGGCTTTCACCCGACTGCGGTGCTGGGCGCCATGGCGACCACGGCGGCGCTGGCGACACTGCTGAGGCTGCCGGCGGAAGTCACAGCCCGGGCGCTTGGGATAGCGGGCTCGATGGCGTCAGGTATCATCGAATATCTCGCGGACGGGTCATCCACGAAAAGACTTCATGCCGGACTTGCGGCGCAAAGCGGCATCCGCGCCGTGGCACTGGCGCAAGGCGGCGTTTCAGGACCGCCGAGCGTATTTGAAGGCGCTCATGGCTTCTACAGGGCCTTCGCGCCATCGAAGGCACCCGA
>CAXTUM010000642.1:0-2208 GCA_964247205.1 uncultured Beijerinckiaceae bacterium | reverse complement strand
CTTGAGGGTTTCGAGGATATGCCAGGAAATCGCCTCGCCCTCGCGATCCGGGTCGGTCGCGAGAATGACCTTTTCCGAACCCTTGGCCGCAGCGGCAATGTCCGACATGCGCTTCGTCGCCTTGCCGTCGATCTCCCACAGCATGGCGAAATCGGCGTCGGGATCGACCGAACCGTCCTTCGACGGCAGATCACGCACGTGTCCGAACGAGGCCACAACTTCGTAATTCTTGCCGAGATATTTGTTGATTGTCTTCGCCTTGGCAGGCGACTCGACAATTACGAGATTGGTCACGCTGAACGCCCCTGCGGCACTGATGCGCCATTTTTGAAGTGGCGCGATACATGGGGAAGACCGGCACTCATGTCAAACGAACGCTTGTGGCAGGCACGTTTTCTCTCTACCCCGTGGTCTTCGATATGAGCAAAACAGCGCCATCGAATTTCATTTTCCCGCACAAGCATCTGCTCGGTATCGAGGGGCTGTCGCGTCCCGATATCGAATCGCTCCTGGAACTCGCGGATGAGGAGGTGAGCCTCTCCCGGCAGATCGAGAAGAAAAAATCGGTTCTGCGCGGACGGACCCAGATTAACCTGTTCTTCGAGCCCTCGACACGCACGCAAGCCTCGTTCGAACTGGCGGGCAAGCGATTGGGTGCCGATGTGATGAACATGTCAGTCGCCAATTCTTCCGCTAAGAAGGGCGAGACGCTGATTGACACGGCGATAACCCTGAATGCCATGCGACCGGACCTGATCATTGTGCGCCATCACGCCGCCGGTGCGGTGCAGCTTCTGTCTCGCAAGGTGGATTGCTCAGTGGTCAATGCAGGAGACGGCGCGCATGAGCATCCAACACAGGCGCTGCTCGACGCACTGACGATCAAGCGCGCCAAGGGACGGGTTGAAGGGCTGGTTGTCGCGATCTGCGGCGATATCCTGCATTCCCGTGTCGCCCGCTCCAACATGATCTGCCTGGCAGCGCTGGGCGCCCGCGTGCGCCTTATCGGCCCCGCTACGCTGATGCCGCCGGGTATCGAACGCTTCGGCTTTCCGGTCTTCCATGACATGCGGGAAGGCCTGAAGGATGCCGATATCGTGATGATGCTGCGCCTGCAGCGCGAACGCATGCACGGCTCCTTCATTCCGTCGACAAAGGAATATTTCCGCTATTTCGGCCTGGATGAGGAAAAACTCGCGCTGGCCAAGCCCGATGCGCTGGTCATGCACCCTGGACCGATGAACCGAGGCGTCGAGATTTCGACGGATGTCGCGGATGGCGCGCAATCGCTCATTCGCGAGCAGGTCGAAATGGGTGTTGCCGTCCGCATGGCAGTGCTGGAAGCGCTGGCGCGGCGGTTGCCCAACAACTGAGAGAGTGGAGGCCCGCCGTGATCGAGGCTGTCTTCTACTTCGTGGTTGAACTGCTGTTTGAGTTCGCTCTCGCGATTGCTGGCGCAATCCTCGAAACGTCACTGGCCCGTTCCGGCAAGCGCTTCTGGATGTGGTTGCTGGGGCTGGCGCTGATCGGGCTGGTCTTCTGGTGGCGCGGGCTGCACATCTGGCCGCCCTACATCTTCGCCGGACTGATGATCGCTTTCCTTTGCTATCTTCAGTGGTCAAGCACGCGTCCGGAGGAGTGATGCTGACGTGAACGGAACATCATCGGGCTGGCATATCGAGGGACATGCCATCGTCAGCGGCAACGACTGCATCGCCGATTCTGATGGCGGCATGCCGCCAAGCCTGAAGAATGATGCGGACTGGGCGTATTTCCAGCGCCATCTCGATGAAGCCGCCATCGTCATCACGGGACGTAAAGGGCATGAGGCGCATTCCAACAAGCCGGGCCGGAAACGCCTCGTGTTCACCAGCGCTGCCGGAGCAGACGGTTTTATGCGTCAGGGCGATGTAAGCATTCTTGATCCGGCCCGGTTCGATTTCTTCAAGGCTGTTCAACAGCTTGCACCCCAGGGCGGAATCATCGCGGTAACCGGCGGAACCGCCGTCTTCGACTGGTTCGCCGAAAGAAGGCTGTTCAGCGCGTTTCACCTTGGCCGCGCACCCGGCGTGCACCTTCCGCAAGGCCGCCCGCTCTTTTCAGCAACTGGCGGTGCGGAAGAGCGATTGCTTGCCCAAGGCCTGGCGTTGCGAGAGCAGCGGCTGATTGATGAAAAGCACAGCGTAACGATGAAAATATTTTCAGACC
>CAXTUM010000641.1:0-2219 GCA_964247205.1 uncultured Beijerinckiaceae bacterium | reverse complement strand
CAAACGTGTCCGCATGGAGTGCCCGGGCCCTTGCCCGCCTGAGTGATTACCATGCGGACTACTCAGGACTCCGTCATAGCGATTGGCGACCATCTATCGAAAACGACGATTACAACTTCCTCGCGTGACTACCCGGCCACCAAGATTTCGATACAGGCCGAGGTGAAGTTCGCCTCTCCATCGCCTCTCGAAAGCGTCAGATGGTGAATGGTGGGTCCGTCCGACGGAACGACGAGGTTGAGGTTCGTGTATGCATTGTTTGCGTGCACCGAACGTTGGGCGAGTGACGCGCCATTCGCCGAAAACGCCTCGACGAGCGCCGGCCCGGCGAAAGTGCCGACCCGCAGCCTCACCGCATGCCGCGGCAAGGGAAGCGTCAGTGTGATGCCTACATGGATACGCAACGCGAGCTCGCCACCTTCCATGGCGACATCCAGCTGGCCGGGAGACTGCAGAGCCTCGATCACATATGCGGAAAGACTGAATTGGTCAGGCAGCTTGGTACCCGCGGGGAAGGCATTGAAATCGATGCAGAGGTCCATATCTCGTCCTTTCGTGTCATATCGGGGTTTTACGGTCGCGCTGTGCGTGGATCAGCGAACGTCGGCGATGCGGGGCAGTGGCTCTTCTAGTGTTGCAAAATGGCAAATACTCCTTTTGCTCGCGACGATCCTCGCAAGTTCACGAGGAATACTGGGCTACTCGGATGGGGCCTGTCCGCCGGACGAGGGCCAGGGCTCGGAATAGCTGCATACGTCATGCGTCTCCTCCCACGTTATTCAGCCGACCGACAAGGCTGCCCAAGCTGGGGTGCGCTCACCGTACCGGCTAAGGATGCTCGTGCGCGTCGGGCCCGCGTTGAGGCCGAGAAAACGGAGCGCGTTACCGGCCATGATCCTTTCGATGCGCCTCTTTTCGAGCCCGCAGTCCTTGCCGAGAAAGCGGGCGATCCGGCTGCCGTAGGTTCCGACCTCTTGCTCGCGGCCCAGCATGATCCAGTCCGTCCCGTAGACGATGTGCCGCGCCTCGCGGTCGCATTCCCTTATCCAGGCCTTGAGTTGATCGGCGTAGTACCGGGCGGAGCCGGCCTCCAGCACCTCGGAGAGGTAGCTGATGTCCATGTAGAGGTGTGAATCGGGGTTGTCTCGCACGTACCTCCCGATCGTCCATTCCCAGCTCGACTCACTGGCGGGAACGTCAGCCGGCAGAGGATCCTCTCGCCAGCAGAAGCGGCCCTGATGGGCTAGGCAGATCCTCAGCCGCGGGCGCTTTTCGAGGGCCTTGATCCAATGGGCAGGTGCAGCCCGCATTCCGTAGCCGCCGCCCCGCGCGACCGAGTTGTTGGCGTGCGCGATGATCGGTGCGTCGAACTCGAGACACAGCTCGAAGGCTTGAATCATGGCGTCGTCGAGGTCGCTTCCGAGACCTGCCGCACCGCCCGGCAGCGCTCGGATGACCTCGGAGGGATAACTCTGGTCGTCGGTGTTGCCGGTGGCCTTGAAGCCCATCGGGGGATAGACCTTGAGGCCGAGGAAACCATGGTTGGTCATGGACTCACGCGCCAGGGCGATCGGATCAAATGCGGCGGACGGGAACCTGTCGTTCCGCCCGCGTTTCCAGAACACGGCCCGCAGCGGGTCGAACGCTACCATCCCGTGGATCGACGCTCCTTCTGCGCGTCTGCCGATTTCGCCCATTACGGCGACCTGCTCGTCGAAACTGGAGCCCTCGGATGTATCTTGGCCGAGCCAATGTGCGTAATCCACCATCAGGGGTACGAGCAGCGCAGGCTTGAACCCGGACTTCCGCGTCGCTTGCGCCAGTTCCGCCGCCAGGCTGGCGCGCGACTGCAGGAAGAGAGCGATCCACTTGAGGATGAGCCCATTGGCGCCGTCACCGGCAAGCAGGCGGCGCGCGGCGGCGGTGTTGCTGATGCGTGCAGAACGCAAGCCCGCACGTCCTGCGCCCGCCTCGACGAGGAGCTGCGCCCGCAGGCGCAAATCAGCCGAATTGGCGCTTCGCAGATTCGCGCCGGTTTCGTCAAGGAAGCGTTCGACCTGCCGTGCGACAAGCTCCCTCGCCCTCGCGGTTTCTACGCCTGCGCTAGAAGATGCGGTCCCAGATCTCAGAGCGTCGAGCTCGGTCTTCGCCGTCGGCGCGAAGCCAATAGCTAGGAGCAAGCAATTCAAGGCATAAAGGTGTTTGGCTGTTTAGTATAC
>CAXTUM010000640.1:0-2225 GCA_964247205.1 uncultured Beijerinckiaceae bacterium | reverse complement strand
GGCCGAGATCACCAACGACCGCACCGGCATCATCATGGGCACCGGCGGCCCCTCCACCATCGCGCTGATAGAAGCCTATGAGAAGGCCAAGGAGAGCGGCAATTCCAAGCGCGTCGGCCCCTTCGCGGTGCCGAAATGCATGAGTTCGACGGCATCCGCCACACTCGCCACCTGGTTCAAGATTCATGGCGTGAACTATTCCATTTCGTCCGCCTGCTCGACCTCGGCCCATTGCATCGGCAATGCCTACGAATTGATTCAGTGGGGCAAGCAGGACCGCGTTTTCGCAGGCGGCGCAGAGGAACTGGACTGGACCATGTCCGTGCTGTTCGATGCCATGGGCGCGATGTCGTCCAAGTACAATGACACCGCGTCCACGGCGTCGCGCGCCTACGATGTGAACCGCGACGGCTTTGTCATCGCGGGCGGTGCAGGCACGGTGGTCCTGGAAGAACTGGAAATCGCCAAAGCTCGCGGTGCGAAAATATACGGCGAAATCGTTGGCTACGGCGCGACGTCGGACGGCCATGACATGGTGGCCCCATCAGGCGAAGGCGCAGTGCGCTGCATGAAGCAGGCGATTGCCACGGTGAAGGGCAAGATCGACTACATCAATACCCACGGCACCTCGACACCGGTGGGCGACCAGAAGGAAATCGAGGCGATCAAGGAGGTCTTCGGCGGTGCCGACACGTCACCGCACATCTCCTCGACAAAGTCTCTGACGGGCCACTCGCTGGGTGCGACCGGCGTGCAGGAGGTGATCTATTCGCTCCTGATGATGAACAACGATTTCGTCTGCGAAAGCGCCCATATCGAGGAGATCGATCCGGCTTTTGCTGACATGCCGATTGCACGCAAGCGGATCGACAATGCCAGGCTGGAGCGGGTGCTGTCGAACTCGTTCGGGTTTGGCGGGACCAATGCGACGCTGGTGATGCAGCGGTATGAGAAGTGATGCAATGCGGGATTTGCTCGCATCTGCTTTTGTCTATGGCGGCGCGGCCGCCATGACCGTTTTCGTTCCCGCTCTTGGACTGCTCGTGTACGGCAACCTCAAGGACGACGACCGAGCTATTGAGACGTCCAAGTATATGTTTCTGTTTTCGTTTTTTGTACCTGCCGTAGCATTCTTAGGCTGGATGATGACGGGCTCAAAATGAATGGGAGTGACATTCGGCGTTTGAACGTCTATACGACCGATCTAGATGGAGGCTGCTATGGCATTTCATGTTCGAGACCCTGACACGGACCGGGTCGTTCGGGAACTTGCAAGTCTGAAGGGCATGACCCTGACCGAAACAATCCGTGACGCGGCAAAAAAGGAACTCGACGCACTGGCTGCGGCGGAAGCCTTGCGTGATGACCGCCCATTGCGCGAGCGCATCAAGGATATTCAGGACCGGATCGCCGCGCGTGGCTGGACTGGCCTCAAAGCCGACAAGGCATTCTTTGACTCACTGTCGGACGAAGAATGATCTTCGTTGACGCTTCCGCAATGACCGCTGCGCTGAAAAACGAACCTGTGGCAGACCGTATTTTTGACTGCCTGGAGGGCGATGGCCCGTTCTTCACCACGCCCATCGCGATCTATGAAACAGTGCTTGCGGTTGCGCGCATCTCGAAATCAACAGTTCCAGATGCGATTGCCGATGTCATTGAGTTTCTGTCCGGGTCCTCGATTGAGGTTTGCCCCATCGCTGCTGAACAAGGTGTTGCGGCACTCTCCGCCTTCGCGCGCTTCGGCAAAGGCCGCCATCCCGCGAAACTCAATATGGGCGACTGCTTCGCCTATGCAGCCGCCAGAGCACGCAATGCGAAAATCCTGTTTGTTGGCGATGACTTCACTCACACTGATCTCGAAAGCGCCATCCCGGCGCGATGACCACGGAAATACGATTTGACCAATCAACTCATGTCCGGAAAACGCGGCCTCATCATGGGCGTCGCGAACCAGAATTCCATCGCCTGGGGCATCGCCTCCATGCTGCACCGGCATGGTGCTGAGATGGCTTTCACCTATCAAGGCGACGCCCTGGGCAAGCGCGTCATGCCGCTGGCGGAGAGCATCGGCTCGAAGCTGGTGCTGCCCTGCGATGTCGAGGATATCGCCACCGTCGATGCCACTTTCACGGCCATCGAAAAAGAATGGGGCAGCATCGATTTCGTGATCCACGCCATCGGCTTCTCCGATAAGAACGAACTGAAAGGCCGCTACGCCGACA
>CAXTUM010000639.1:0-2237 GCA_964247205.1 uncultured Beijerinckiaceae bacterium | reverse complement strand
ACGCGCAGGCCGCAGCGTGTGCGCTCCACCACCACATCGACCACGGCTGCCTGGAACGAGGCGCAGAGATCGCTCACGTCTTCCTTGGATACCGGCGCGATGTTGTCCGCTGCCATCCGCACGGCCGTTTTCAGACCCGAGAGCGAGAAATTCGGCTCGGGCCGCCCCTGCATCGGCCGTGGCAGGTCAAACCGCTCGGGATTGCCCTTCTCGGCCTCGCTCTCCACGTTGGGGCCGCCGGGATAGGGCAAGCCCAGCATCTTGCCCACCTTGTCGAAAGCCTCGCCGATGGCGTCATCGATGGTTGTGCCGATGCGGCTGTATTCGCCCACACCCGTCACCGCGACAAGCTGCGTGTGCCCGCCGGAGACCAGCAGCAAGAGATAGGGAAACTGCACGCCGTCGGTCAGGCGCGGTGACAATGCATGCGCTTCCAGATGGTTCACGGCCATCAGCGGCTTGCCGCTCACCAGCGCCAGGCCCTTGGCCGTCGTCAGGCCGACCAGCACGCCGCCGATCAGGCCCGGGCCTGCTGCTGCGGCGATGCCGGAGAGGTCCGAGAGCTTCACCTCGGCCACATCCAGCGCGCGGCGGATGATCTTGTCGAGATAATCCACATGGGCGCGGGCCGCGATTTCCGGCACAACGCCGCCGTATCGGGCATGTTCCGCAATCTGAGAAAGGATTTCGTTGGAAAGGATATCGCCCTTGCCATCGGGCAGGCGGCGCACGACGGATGCGGCGGTTTCATCGCAGGTCGTTTCGATGCCGAGCACCAGCATGTCGTTCATAGTCACCTGTCCCGTCCGTATGCGCCGTCTGTATTCTTGCGAAGACCCTTGTGCTTGAAGAAGCGGCTTCAAGCGTTTAGCCCTGTATGGCGTGCGCTTGCAGCCGCGACAACCCGTGAAAGACACTTCGTGCCCGCGTCCAATATTCTCTTTTCCATCGGCACCCGTGGCAGTCCGCTCGCGATGGCCCAGGCGTATGAAACGCAAAAACGCCTGTCTGAAGCCCTTGGCGAGCCGAAAGAGCGCTTCCGCATCGATATCATCAAGGTGATCGGCGACCAGATTCTGGACCGGGCGCTGGCGGAAGCGGGGGGGAAGGGGCTGTTCACCAAGGAGATCGACGAGGCGCAGCTTGCGGGCCTTGTCGATATCTCGGTCCATTCCGGCAAGGATCTGCCGACGAAACTGCCCGCGGGGCTGATGGAGGCCGGCTTTCTGGAACGGGAAGACCCGCGCGATGCCTTCATCTGCCTGAAGGCCCGGACCTTCATGGACCTGCCAGCCGGAGCTATCGTCGGCACGGCCTCGCTGCGGCGTCAGGCCATGGTGCGGCGCATGCGGCCTGACCTGAGGGTGGAATTGCTGCGCGGCAATGTGCAGACGCGGCTGGCCAAGCTGAAATCCGGCGAGGTGGATGCCACAATTCTGGCGCTCGCCGGGCTCAATCGCCTCGGTCTTGCGCATGAAGCGGCATCGGTGATGGAGGCGGATGACTTCCTGCCCGCCGTTGCACAGGGCGCTATCGGACTGATTGTGCGCGAGGGTGATGCAAAGTCGCTCACGGCGGCGCGCGCCATCACCCATGCCCACACCACGACCTGCGTGGCTGCGGAACGGGCGTTTCTCACCGTGCTGGACGGTTCCTGCAAGACACCTATTGCGGGGTTTGCCACAATTGCCGATGGCCTGGTCACATTGAAAGGGCTGGTGCTCTCGCCTGATGGCACGAAGTTCTTCGAGGGCAGCGAAACCGGCGCGGATGCCGTTGCTGTCGGGCAGACGCTCGGCCAAAGGGTCAAGGCGCAGTTGCCGCCGGACATCTTCCACGTCTGATGCGCGTTCTGGTCACCAGACCGGCGGATGACAGTGAGCGGACGGCTGAAGCTTTGCGGGCGGCGGGGCATGAGCCGCTGGTTGTGCCGCTCTTTGAAATCCATCCGCTGGCGCATGATATTCCGCCATCTGTGGATGCATTTATCGCAACCAGCGCCAATGCCTTGCGTCACGCCAGACTGAATCCTGAGCACTGTGATTTGCCCGTCTACACCGTTGGCGATGCCACCGCGGCGGCGGCGAAACAGGCGGGTTTCGAAGCAATCCGCTCTGCCCGTGGCGACAGCACCGATCTGGCGGTCCTTCTCAAGGGCTCGCTGAAGCCTGGCGGGCGCATCGGTTATCTTGCTGGCATTCCGCGACAGGATGACGCTCTTCAGGCCTTGTCAGGTC
>CAXTUM010000638.1:0-2240 GCA_964247205.1 uncultured Beijerinckiaceae bacterium | reverse complement strand
AAAATGGCAGCAATGGAGAAGTGCCTTCAGCCGCTGTCATTGCAACTCTGCCGTGGAGCCCCAGATTTTTCAGGAAACCCAATCCCTGCTTTTCTCCCCCGAATCAGTTGCAGTTCGCTTCCGGGGATTCGATTCAGGGCATTTTTTGTCGATGAACCCGGACTTAAATAAGCCTCCGGATATTCGCTATGTTAACCTCTCGCCTGTAGTTTCCTTGCAATTGCGTAAGCCGGGCTGGGAATGAAGACGTTGCGGGCTATCTACAGGATTGCGCTGGACGCCGACATTCTGGCCGATCCGGATGCAGCCGCGCTGCACGCGTTGTGGTTGTCGTTGCGTGATCAGTCCGGTGTTCCGCGCTTCTCCGCTCTCGATCAGGCGAGCCTCGCCTGGTGCAGGGACCAGATTGAAATCATGGTTCCCGTTGGCAGCGGCGTCTTCCATTTCGCACACCACGGCAAAAATCTGCAGAATGCCTCTGGCATGATCCTGGAAGGCAAAACCACGGCTGAATTCAAGTCCAGCGCCGGTCAGTTTTTTGCCAGGACCTATGTGATGGCGCAGGAGCACGGCAAGCCAATCTATGCTTTCAATGAATCTGCTGCTGTCACCCCCGTGCACGCCTGGCGGCGTCATCTGTTTCCGCTCTTTGACGATGGCGGGGCGCCGGCCTGCACAATCGGCTTGATCAAGCCAACTCTCTACCGTCATCAGGTCTGGCATGCCATCTCGGATCTTGCGGGTTTTGGCGCCGGCACGCTTGAGCCCATTTTCGATGAAAAAGGGAAAGTCTACGATTTCCTGATCGTGGAGGCGGCTGGCATGTCGCAACTCATACAGGAGGATAGCCCTGCAACCCTGAACCAGCTGCTCGGTCGCCAGCTTGATGCGGGCAATATCGCCAGACTGATGTCTCCCGTGCAAGGCCAGACAATACTGTCGGAGGCCCTAGCCACGGGAAGCGGCGATACTGCCGCAACTTTGCAGATCGAAATTCTGGCATCCGAACTGGGCCTTATCCTGAACATGCGGGATATCAGCGCGATCAGGTCAGCGCAGTCTATGCTCGAGAAGCGCACCGATGAGCTCAGGCTAGCCCAGCATCTTGGCCGTATCGGTGGATGGCGCATGGGACTGGATTCGTCCACCGTCTGGTGGTCGCCTGAAATGTACGCCCTGATGCGGATGAAGCCGGGCGTCTTCATCCCGACGACGAAGGCCGTCTGGAACCTTTATCTGGAAGGCGGCGCCAAGCGCGCCGGAGAAGCGCAGAAAGCAGTGCTGGTCACGGGCCAGTCGCGCAGCGTCGATGTGTCCGCGCGCCGCGGCGACGGAACGATTGGGCATTTCACCATAGAAATTTCACTGGAACGCGATGCGGCCGGCGTCGTTATGGGCTTCTTCGGCACAATCCAGGATATTACGGAACGCAAGGAAGCAGAAATCAATCTGGAGAAGCTGGCCTATTTCGATCCGCTCACCAGTCTGCCAAACCGCGCAATGTTCAAGAAGGAGCTGGATTACAGGGTCCAGTCCAGCCTGGTTTCGGGCAAGCCGTTCTTTCTTCTCCTGATGGATCTCGACAAATTCAAGGACGTCAACGACGCGCTGGGGCATGGCGCGGGTGATACGCTGCTGGTGCGTGTTGCGAGGCTGCTGCGGGAGACAACGCCGCCGGAGGCGCTTGTCGCCCGCCTTGGCGGTGACGAATTCGCCATTCTTTTCCAGCCGCACGAGAACGGGCCTACTGTTGACGGGCTGGCGGCCGAGATCGTCCAGCAGGGTTCGGGTGCATTTCTGCTGGATGAGGGCGAGGTCCAGATCGGCATCAGCATCGGTATCGCGGAGGGCCTTAAGGATGGCGCCGAGGCAACGCATCTCCTGAAGAACGCTGATCTCGCGCTTTACAGCGCCAAGGACGGCGGCCGGGGGCGGTATCACTTCTACAAGAATGTGATGAGCGAACTTGCCGAAGACCGCATGTCCCTTTCTCGCGATCTGAAGCGCGCTCTTGCCGAGAACAAGCTTGAGCTGCACTTCCAGCCGCTTGTGGCCATGACATCGCGCAAGGTCGTGGGCTTCGAGGCGTTGCTGCGCTGGAATCATCCGCAGCGCGGTTACATCCCGCCCGCCGAGTTCATCCCGATCGCGGAAAGCTCAAGCCTGATCTGCGATCTGGGCTTCTGGGCCATGACCAAGGCGTGCGAGACGTTGAAAACCTGGCTGGATGCAGGAAACCC
>CAXTUM010000637.1:0-2246 GCA_964247205.1 uncultured Beijerinckiaceae bacterium | reverse complement strand
GAATCGCCATCGTAACGGACGAACCGGAGAAATATTCGGGCCGCATCACCTTCCCGTCGGGCGCCACGGTGCATCACCGCTCGGAACTGGATGCCGTGCAGCGTGAGCTGCGCGAAATGGAAGGCGTAACGGTCGTGATCTATGACCAGACCTGCGCCGCCGAAAAGCGCCGCCGCCGCAAGCGCGGCACGTTTCCTGACCCCGACAAGCGCGTCATCATCAACGAACTTGTCTGCGAAGGTTGCGGTGACTGTGGCGTCAAGTCGAACTGTGTTTCGGTGCAGCCGATAGAGACCGAATTTGGGCGCAAGCGGCGCATCGATCAAAGCTCCTGCAACAAGGATTTCTCCTGCAAGGACGGCTTCTGCCCGTCATTCGTGACCGTTCACGGGGCGAAGATCAAGAAGGCGGATGGTCTGGCGAAAACAGCGGACGCGCCAGCCACACTCCCGCCTGAACCAGCGCTACCCTCGGTCGAGAAGGAAAACTGGGCCTGCATCGTCACAGGCGTGGGCGGAACAGGCGTTGTCACCATCGGCGCGATCATCGGCATGGCGGCGCATCTCGAGGGCAAGGGCTGCGGCATGATCGACATGGCCGGACTCGCGCAGAAGGGCGGCAGCGTCTATTCTCACGTGAAAGTAGGCCGCAATCCGGACGCGATCAACGCCATCCGCGTCAGCGCCGAAAAGGCGAGCCTCATTCTGGGCGGTGATCTTGTGGTGTCCGGCACCAAGAAGGTGCTGGCCGCAGTCAAGCAGGGCAAGACGCTCTTCGTGGCCAACACGGCGGAAGTCTTCGGCGGGGAATTCACCCGCAACGCTGACTTCTCGCTGCCCGTTGAGCGCCTGAAGCGCGCGGTGACAAGTGCTGCTGGCCGCGACAAGGTTGCGTTCGTCGATGCCACAGGCCTTGCGGTCGCCCTATTCGGCAATTCCATCGCGGCCAACATGTTCTTGCTGGGCTTCGCGCAGCAGAAGGGCGGCGTGCCGCTCTCGTCAGCCGCTATCGAGAAGGCCATCGAACTGAACGGCGAAGCGGTCAAGATGAACGTGGAAGCCTTCCGCTGGGGCCGCCACACCGCCCACGACCAGAAGGCCGTGGAAGCCATGGTGGCAGAGTCGCGCAAGCCGACGGAAACCCGCCATATCTCCGAGACTTTGCAGGAAATGGTGGACCGTCGGGCGGCTTTCCTGACGGAATATCAGGATGCCGCCTACGCTCACCGCTACCGCACGGCGGTTGCGCGCATCCAGAAGGCTGAAATGGAGCGCATGCCGGGCCAGACAGCACTGGCCGATGCCGTCGCCCGCTATTTCTTCAAGCTGATGGCCTACAAAGATGAGTATGAGGTCGCGCGGCTCTACACCGACGGCAATTTCCTCAACCAGCTGAAACAGGAGTTCGACGGCGACATCCGCCTCGAATTCCACCTTGCCCCGCCGATCATGGGCAAGAAGGATGCGCAGGGCAATCCGGTAAAGACTTCATTCGGCCCATGGATGCTGAAAGCCTTTGGCGTGCTGGCCAAATTCAGGCGCCTGCGCGGCACGAAGCTCGATATCTTCGGCTACAGCGAGGAACGGCGCATGGAACGCAAGCTGATCGGCGAATACGAAGGCATGGTCGATTATGTCGCCGGGCGCCTGACCGCCGAGAATCACATGCTTGCCGTTGGTCTCGCCAGCATCCCCGAAAAAATCCGAGGCTACGGCCACGTGAAGGAGCGCCATCTGACGGCAGCCCTCGCCGAGCGTGAGGCGCTGATGCAGAAATTCAACACACCCGGGGCGAAACCGCTGGCGCTTGCGGCAGAATGACGTCCGCATTCTCCGAAATCTTGTCTCGGAGCCCGGAAGGTGGGAATAGGACAGTGAAAAGGCGCGTTGCGTCGCTAGGGTGTGTTGTCAGTCAGGAACACATGGTGGATGAGATCGAAATGGGTCGCATGGAAGGTGAAAATGGAAGCGGATAGCAGCGCTATCGGCGCGCATTTGAGCTTTTCAGGCGACCCATTTCCATCTCACCCGGAGGGCGCGGCGCAAATGGTCCATTGTGAAGCGGTTTCTCCTTTCAAACCGGACGGTTTGCTTCGTCAAACCCGCATCACACTGGACCATTTGCACTCGCGTCCACCATATGTTCCTGACTGACAACACACCCTAGGAGACAGGCCGAATGACCTATGTGGTCACCGAGAATTGCACCGAGTGCAAGTACAGGGATGGCGTGGAAGGCTGCCCCGG
>CAXTUM010000636.1:0-2251 GCA_964247205.1 uncultured Beijerinckiaceae bacterium | reverse complement strand
CAAGAACGGCTTCCGGGTTCACTTCGGGCACGATCAGCGGCACATCCGAATCGTAGCGCCAGGCCGAGGAGTTATCGATGACAACGCAGCCATGCTGGCCGATCTTGGGTGACCAGAGCTTCGAGACATCGCCGCCCGCCGACATCAGGCAGATGTCGGTTCCGCGGAAATCATAATGCTCCAGCGCCTTCACCTTCAGCGTCTTGTCACCGAAGGACACCTCCTGCCCGATGGAGCGCTGCGAGGCGAGCGCCACCACCTCACTCACCGGAAAGGCGCGCTCGGCGAGGATGTTGAGCATTTCACGGCCCACATTCCCTGTGGCGCCTACGATTGCGACCTTGAAACCCATGATCACTGTCCTGACTGTCGAAAAAGAGTTGAACTCTTGGCTTTCTCCCCCGGAACCTGATCCGCAAGGCTCTCGCCGCCGGACCCTGACCTGTCCCCCGCCGGGGGAGTTCCCGAGATCGAGGCAGACGTCAGCTTTTCGTCACGCCTTTCGGCGTGGCGGTGGTTTTGGCCGCGGCCTTGATCGTTGTTTTTGTGGCGACAAAACGCATGGGAGAGGTCCGCTGACCGGCGGAAAGCCGGTTGCTGCGATGCAGAAGCAACGAAACCGGTGTTTTGTCAATATGGGCGTGTCTATGGAAGACAGCCAGCAGATGTGCTTTTGCTCAATATCCAGTCGCCAGAGCGCTATTTTCTGCTATTGCACGGTTTATGAGCGCCTTCACCCTGAGCGATCTGGAAACCATCGTCCGAGCACGCGCTGCTGCGTCGCCGGAGGATTCCTACACGGCCCGGCTGCTCCGGGACGGTATCGAGCGTGCGGCCAAGAAGCTGGGTGAGGAAGCGGTGGAAGCCGTCATTGCGGCCATTGCCAACAAGCCGGAAGAGCTGACGAAAGAGGCCGCCGACGTGCTCTATCACCTTCTGGTGGTGATGCACGGCATGAACATTCCGCTGGCTGCCGTCATGAACGAACTGCAGCGGCGCACGCAGCAAACCGGTCTGGCCGAAAAGGCCTCACGCAAGGTTTTGTGACCGATGGACCAGAAATTCACCGATCAGCTGCTGGAGCAACCCAATCCCTACCGCGTGTTCACGCGCACAGAGTGGTCGCAGCTGCGCGCCGATACGCCGCTGACTTTGACGGTTGATGACCTTGTGCGGCTGCAATCCGTCAATGATCCGATTTCGGTGGAGGAGGTCGTGGCGATCTATCTGCCGCTGTCACGCCTGCTCTCGCTGTATGTTGCGGCCACGCAGGGGCTTTTCAAGGCGACGCAGCGCTTCCTCATGGCCGAGGACGGCAAGGCCCCTTATGTCATCGGCGTTGCGGGCTCTGTTGCGGTGGGCAAATCAACGACGGCGCGCGTGCTCAAGGCGCTGCTGTCGCGCTGGCCCAATACACCGAAGGTCGAGCTTGTCACTACTGACGGTTTTCTGCTGCCCAACGCGGAATTGCAGCGCCTTGGCCTGATGGAGCGCAAGGGTTTTCCCGAAAGCTATGATGCCTCCGCCATCGTGCGGTTTCTCTCCGCCGTGAAGGCCGGCGAGCGCAACGTGAAGGCGCCGACCTATTCGCATCTCACCTATGATGTGCTGCCAGGCGAAAGCGTGACGGTGGACCGGCCGGATATCCTCATCTTCGAGGGGCTGAACGTGCTCCAGCCGGGCAGGCTGGCCAAAGATGGCCGCGCCATCGCCTTCGTCTCGGATTTCTTCGATTTTTCGATCTATCTCGATGCGGCGGAAGACAATCTCAGGCAATGGTATATCGAGCGTTTCATGCGGCTGCGCCTGACGGCATTCCAGGATCCCCGCTCCTTCTTCCAGCGCTATACGAAACTGTCGGAAGAACATGCGCTCGCCGTGGCGACCGGCCTTTGGGAGAAAATCAATCTTCCCAATCTAAGAGAGAACATCCTGCCCACGCGTCCGCGCGCCAGCCTTGTGCTGCGCAAGGGCGCGAGCCACCTGATCGAAGACGTCGCACTCCGGAAGCTGTGAATCATGCGCAAGCCCATCATTTCAATCCTCTTCGGGCTGGCCCTGCTTTCCCCCGCTGCCGCGAAACCCGTACCAACCACCTGTGGCGCGACCGACCTGATGAAGGCCATGGCGAAGTCCGAGCCCGAGACATATCAGAAGATCATCGCAGCAAGCCGCACCATTCCCAACGGGGACGGGGTGCTGTGGCGGGGCGGGAAGCCAGGCGTGAAGCGATCCTGGCTCTTCTGCACGA
>CAXTUM010000635.1:0-2253 GCA_964247205.1 uncultured Beijerinckiaceae bacterium | reverse complement strand
TATCGGCTCATCCCTCGTGGTGTTTCCGGCAGCGGGATTGCCGCGGGCTGCGAGGGAAAACGGCGCGAATCTGGTGATTCTCAACCGCGAGCCGACGGCGCTTGATCCATTGGCAGATCTGGTGATCAGGGCCGACATCGGAACAGTGCTTTCCGGCACAATTGCGATGCTTGATTGTGAGGATTGTTAAAAAAGGCCCTTTGAAAGCTTTTCTCTGGTGTTATGCTGTTAACCAGTAGATTCGCTGTTTGCGTTTCGACGTGGTGAGGCGACGCGTATGAGCTCTGATGACATGGCCAAAAAAATGGCTGCTGGAAGCCTTGCGGCTCCCCAATCTGTTTCAGCTGTTTCTACAGCGCCCGATCAGCCCCTCGATCTCGTTATAGTCGCCGGTTTCATCAAATGGTTCGATGCGGCCAAGGGCTACGGCTTCATCATGCCGGACAATGGCAGCGCCGATGTCCTGCTGCACGTGACCGTGCTGCGCAACGGCGGTTTTGTCGCTGCTCCCGAGGGTGCGCGCATTGTCGTGGAAGCCATCATGCGCGCGCGCGGCCTGCAGGCATTTCGCGTTCTTTCCATCGATCCGACAACAGCAATGCATCCTTCGCAATTGCCTGAGGCCCGCACCCATGTGCAGGTGACGCCCAACAGCGGGCTGGAGCGGGCTGTGGTGAAGTGGTTCAACCGCCTGCGCGGCTTCGGTTTTGTCACGACAGGCGAAGGCCAGCCCGATATCTTCGTGCATATGGAAACATTGCGCCGCTACGGCATCACCGAGCTTGTGCCGGGTGAAACCGTGCTGGTGCGGTATGGCGACAGCTCCAAGGGCCTGATGGCGGCCGAAATTCGCCCGCTCACCGGCGCACCACCCGCCTCTCATTGATCCCCGCGTCGCACTGACGTCTTCCCGTTCTGGCTCCACGGCGCTATACCGCTGGTCCATGAGGACGTTTGCATGATTGAACAACCGCCAAAATCCAGCCGGACCAAATGGATAGTGGCTGGCATCGTCGCCGCGATGCTGGGCGTAACCGGAATTTCGCTCGGCACCAACCTTGCGCGCGAGCGCAGCAAGGATGCGAAGACGCAGGAAAGCCTCGAGCGGCTGGAGATCATCTCCGGCGCCACGACGCATGTCTTCCAGACCGAGGTGATGAAGACGCCGGAGCAGCGCTCCAAGGGGCTGATGTTCCGCCAGTTCATGCCCGAAGACCGCGGCATGCTGTTCGATTTCGACCGGGAAGAGCCTGTCGCGATGTGGATGCGCAACACTTACATTCCGCTCGATATGGTGTTCATTCGCGCCAATGGCGTGATCCACCGCATTCATGAACGCGCGCAGCCGCTGGATGAAACCACAATCCCGGCAGGCGCACCGGTACGCTATGTTCTGGAGCTGAATGGCGGCATTGCGGCGAAGCTTGGCCTCAAGGCAGGTGACAGGGTGAAGCATCCGCTGATCAGGTGAGCGGAAAGGCTTGTGGTATCGTGTTCCCCATGATACCGGCTGCGCTTCAAGACCGAGTTGTCCGGGGTGTAGCGCAGTCTGGTAGCGCATCTGGTTTGGGACCAGAGGGTCGCGGGTTCAAATCCTGCCGCCCCGACCATTCGGTTTTTGCCGCACTCCTTCGAGACAGATACTCATGAGCGCACGCATCTATCGCCCCGCCAAGACTGCCATGCAGTCCGGGTCCGCAAAATCCACGCGCTGGCTGCTGGAATATGAGGCTGAATCGGATCGTTCGGTCGAGCCGCTGATGGGCTGGACATCAAGCGGCGACATGAAGAGCCAGATCAAGCTCTGGTTCGACAGCAAGGAAGACGCCGTCACCTACGCCACGCGCAATGGCATCGCCTTCCGAGTGGAAGAGCCGCGCGATGCCACGCACAAGGCCGTGTCGTATTCGGACAATTTCAAGTTCACCCGTCAGGGCCAGTGGACGCATTGAGGGGCGTTTTCATCCCTCTACCGCTTGCGGGAGAGGGTGGCCCGAAGGGCCGGGTGAGGGCAGCCGTTCCAAGGCCCTCATCCGCCCTGCGGCTTTGCCTTGGGCACCTTCTCCCGCAAGCGGGAGAAGGGAAGGTGAATCCCTTGACGCCTCTGCCCAAGCGGCTAGAGAATTCCCGCAATCGGTCCCATAGCTCAGCTGGATAGAGCAACTGCCTTCTAAGCAGTAGGTCGCTGGTTCGAATCCAGCTGGGGCCGCCATTCTGGCAGCCATCTGGCTCTTGCCGAAGGACCCGCACTTG
>CAXTUM010000634.1:0-2256 GCA_964247205.1 uncultured Beijerinckiaceae bacterium | reverse complement strand
GAGGCTCTGCATTGTCAACAGCCTTGAAGCATTCATAGGCGACGAGCGAGACGGATTGCGCCAGGTTGAGCGAGGCATAGGCCGGGCTGACCGGGAACGAGACCAGCGCATCGGCCATGGCGATCTCGGTGTTCTCGAGGCCAGTGCGCTCCGGCCCGAAGAGGATGCCGACTTTCTGGCCTGCCGCGCCGCGCGCTTTCGCCTCCGCTGCAAAACCCTCCGCGCTGAACACCGGCTTGGCCTGGTCGCGCTCGCGCGCCGTTGTGGCGAAGAGCTTGTGCAGGTCGTGCGCAGCGGCGGGGACATCCGGGTAGAGCGTGGCGTTTTGCACGATGGCGCTTGCGCCAACGGCTGTATCGACTGCCGCTGCAAAGACGGGGCTGCCCTCACCCCAGCCGTCACGCGGCGCCACAAGGCGCAGGTCGGCCAGCGCAAAATTCGCCATGGCGCGCGCGGCCATGCCGATGTTCTCGCCCATCTGCGGGCGGACGAGAATGATCACGGGGCGGACAATGTCGGATGGGATCGTCAGAGGCAGACCTCGCGGCAATAACTGGATTCCAGGAACATACTGAAAGGCACGCCTTCGGTCACATTTTTCAGTATCAAGGCCAATTTCCATTTGCATACGCGCCACAACATGCAACTGGTGCGTGTGCGTCAGCAGCCGCTGACGATCTTTGTTCCAACGAAAGCCTCATGCCTAAAATGTCATCCTTTTTCAAGCGCACTGCCGTCATCGCCCTGTTTGCAGCCGCCATTGGCGTTGCCAGCCTCGCGCCCCTCTCCGCCAAGAACCTCGCGGTTCCCACCAAGAACCCCACTGTCACGCTCGCCATTCCCGACACCTGGAAGACGGAAGAGATCGAGTTCGGTTACTCAGCCGTGTCTCCGGGCAAGGACGTGTTCTTCTCTGTCGAGTTCGCCAGTGTGAGCAAGGTCGAGACGCTGATGAAGAACAACGAAAAATGGATGAAGGACAACAAGATCAAGATGGTGAAGCCGACGCAGGTGGAAGCGCCGCTGAACGGCATCGCCTCCACGATCATCCGCTTCGAGACGACAGACGAGAACGGCCCGACGACGCTGGAATTCATCATGATGCCGGGCGGCGACAACCGGGTGATCGTGTTCACGCTCTGGGGCTCGGATGACGAGCGCAAGAAGCATGGCGCCGCCATCGATGCGATGATGAGCAGCATCAAGGCGATCAACTGACCTGACGGCAATCCGCGCTGCAGGCTCCGGCCTGCGGTTCGGGCTTGCGTGATCCAAGACATGACAATGCGGCAGAACTGTCATGCCGGTGAATGCTGGCGCTTCCCGGCGTGAAAACCCTTTGCTATAGGGCGCGCGGATGATCGCCCGTGCGGCGGTCCTGCGCATGTCACACTCTGTCCAGGGGACGTTCTATGAACAAGATCAAGGTTGCCAATCCGGTTGTCGATATGGACGGCGACGAGATGACCCGCATCATCTGGCAGGCCATCAAGGACAAGCTGATCTTCCCCTATCTCGACCTGCCCATCGATTATTACGACCTCTCGGTCGAGAACCGCGACGCCACCAACGACAAGGTGACGGTGGATGCCGCCGAGGCCACCAAGCGCCACGGTGTCGCCGTGAAATGCGCCACGATCACGCCGGATGAGGCCCGCGTGAAGGAGTTCAACCTGAAGGAAATGTGGAAGAGCCCCAACGGCACCATCCGCAACATCCTGGGCGGCGTGATCTTCCGCGAGCCGATCATCTGCAAGAACGTGCCGCGCCTCGTGCCGGGCTGGACCCAGCCGATCGTGGTCGGCCGCCACGCCTTCGGCGACCAGTACCGCGCCACGGATTTCAAGTTCCCCGGCAAGGGCACGCTGACGATCAAGTTCGTGGGCGAGGACGGCAAGGTGATCGAGCGCGAGGTCTACAAGGCGCCCAGCGCCGGCGTTGCGATGGCGATGTACAACCTCGATGATTCCATCCGCGATTTTGCCCGCGCGTCGCTGAACTACGGCCTGGCCCGCAAATATCCGGTGTATCTTTCGACCAAGAACACCATTCTCAAGACCTATGACGGGCGCTTCAAGGACATCTTCCAGGAGGTGTTCGACGCCGAGTTCAAGGCAGAGTTCGACAAGCTGGGCCTCACCTACGAGCACCGCCTGATCGACGACATGGTGGCCTCGGCGCTCAAGTGGTCGGGCGGCTATGTCTGGGCCTGCAAGAACTACGACGGCGACGTGCAGTCCGACACCGTGGCGCAGG
>CAXTUM010000633.1:0-2259 GCA_964247205.1 uncultured Beijerinckiaceae bacterium | reverse complement strand
TTCGACAATCCTTCGATGCGTCTGTTCACCCTTGCTCATCATGCCACTCAAATAAGACCGATCGGTCTTTTATTTATGGTTTGGCATGACTTGTCAACGCTAGGGGATGGCGTGGAGGGGTTTCAGTATGTCTGAAAAACCGTCGTTTCCGCGACCCCTCAGAGCCATGCTGCAGTTGCATACCAACAGCGGCGTCGGCTCCGTACTGGTTTCCGGTTTCGGTGACCATCGCCCGAAGCCTTAATGACCGAATCGGTCGCTACCCGGACCGTTCGTTCACTATAGTGACCGATCGCGTGAAATGGCTTATGAAGCGAAGACCTCAATCGTTTCCTGATCGCCATGCGTTGTTTCCCGCCTCTTTCCATCGCAGCTTTATCGGCGATCATGCTCCTGTCGCCGCACGACAGCTATGCCCAGGATCAATGGCTGCCCTTTCCGCCCAACGCCACCTTCGAAACCGGCGACAACTGGGTGGCGAACGGCCAGCGCTTCCGGCTCTATGGCGTCCAGAGCTGCTTGCGGGGCACGTTCTTCACGAACGCCCAAGGCCAGCGCGTCGATTGCGGCGAGGCGGGGGTCGCCATGCTGGCTTCAATGGTCAAGGACCTGAAGCCTCTCTGCACCGTCTCGGCGCGCAGCAGCGATGTGAGTTATGTCGTCTGCCTGGCCACCGTTTCGGTGCATGGCCGGGTGACGCGCCTCGATCTCGCCACCGCACTGATCACCGGCGGCTACAGCTTTGCCGCCTTCAATCCCGACGGGCGTCCGGTGCATGAGCCATATTTCGTGGCGCAGGTTGCCGCGACCCAAGCCAAGCGCGGCTTCCATGCCTTCACGGATGTGCCCGATCCCAACCTAATCCTGCTGAGGGCGCTCAGGTCTCAAGCGCCAGCTACACCTGCCGCTCCATCTTCGAACCCCTCTTTTCCTCCAGCTCCGGCGGCGGCACCTCCCCGTCATTGACCGGTCCCCTGCCAGTGCGCGGTTGAACCGACCCTCCCCTTACTCGCAACAACGCTGCCTTTGCATGGCTGGCCGGACGAACGCCCTGATCAGTGCAGCCAGCAGGATGACGGCGCCCCCAATCGACAGGATCGCGCCTCACGTCTCCGGCGGGTTTAGCTCCTGCCAGCGTTGCCACAGGCATGCCGCCCAATCCTGAACGGCTGCAGGCCGATCAGCGCGAAACCCTTTGTCGGATCGCCCGGCTCACGCGTCATGACAGCTCTTCTCCATGCCGGGCCCCTCCCCGGTTTGTCCGCGTCTTGAGCTGGCGCGGCGCTTCCCGGCGCAAGGGGCAAGCCCTTGGCTGATGCCGCCCTTCGGGTGCGCCCGCACCGCGCCTGCTGATCCGCTCCCGCGGGGATGGTCCCCGATGGAGAGAGAGCGATGACCAGCTTCAACATTCACCAGGCGATCACCGACAAGATCATCACGGCGATCAAGCAGGGCGCCGGAACCTTCAAGCTACCTTGGGTCCAGACCAAAGGCACGCCGCGCAACGCGACCACGCAGAAGACCTATCGCGGCATCAATGTCCTGTCGCTCTGGATAGCCGCCATGGCCAATGGCTACACGACGGACCTCTGGGCGACTTTCGAGCAATGGAAGAAGGCTGGCGCCAGCGTCCGCAAGGGCGAGAAGGGCACGCTGATCGTCTTCTACAAGCAACTCGACCTTAAGGACCAGGATGACGAGACGGACCGCAAGGTGCTCTACGCCCGCGCGAGCCACGTCTTCAATGCAACCCAGGTCGACGGCGCGAACATCACGGTTCCCGATGTACCGCTTTTCGAGACCGACGAAGTGATCGACCGGTTGGTTTCCGACACCGGCGCAACGATACTCCATGGTGGTGAGCATGCCTGCTACATCCCGTCGAAGGACGAGATCCACATGCCGGACCGGGCAAGGTTCGTCGGGACATCGACGAGCACGCCACGCGAAACCTACTATTCCACGGTTTTTCACGAGCTCGGGCATTGGAGCGGGCATGAAAGCCGTCTTGCCCGCACCTTCGGTCGATGGGGCCAGCATGACTACCATTTCGAGGAGCTGGTCGCTGAACTGACCGCCGCCTTCCTCTGCGCCGAGACCGGGCTCACCAACGATGTCCGTCCCGACCACGCCCAGTACATTGCGGGCTATCTCAAGCTCCTCAAGTCCTCGGACAAGGCGATCTTCGCGGCGGCAGCTGCGGCTTCCAAGGCGGCGGACCTGATCGCGGGGCGTACATGACGCCCGAATTCGGAGGTC
>CAXTUM010000632.1:0-2263 GCA_964247205.1 uncultured Beijerinckiaceae bacterium | reverse complement strand
GGCGTTTATGCCTTCTACGACTATGACGGCGAGCCGATTTATGTCGGACAGACGAACGAAAGACTGAGCGGAAGAATCTCGCGGCATCTCACGAATCAACGGACAGATGCTGTTGCGATGGCGGTGCTCGATCCCTTCGAGGTGTGTGACGTCGAGGTCTGGCCGCTTCCTCAGTTTGAAGGCATCACGAAAAGCAAAGCCTCCAAAGAACAGTTTCAGTCAGCCAAAGTGCATCTCGATGCGTTGGAGCGGATGGTGTTCGACCGATGCGTCGAGCAAAGCCGCTTCAAGATCATTCTCAACGAAAAAAATCCTCCAGAGAACGGCTTCGCCATAGAACTGCCGGCATCATTCAGAAAGCGGATCGTGCCTGAAAGTGTGATGGACCTGCGGTCGCATCCCGATACGAGACTTGCCCGCCGCGCTGCTGTTGTATCACGGCTTGCGCAGATCATCTCGGAGCGCAAAGTACAGGGCGGGTTGCGGCGCGTTCTGGTGGCTCAAGCTCAAAGGCTGAAATGGCTGGCCGAGCAGCGGTATCAGGCTTTGGGAGGAGAGAAACTTGTCCTTACGGAAGGTCAGGAAGAAGGTGAAGACGACGCCTGAAGACATCCGCTCCGCAAACATGCGCGCGATCCGCAGCAAGAACACCGCCCCTGAGCGCCTTGTCCGCTCCACCCTCCACCGCCTCGGCTACCGCTTCCGCCTCCACGCCAAAGACCTGCCCGGCAAGCCCGACATAATCCTCCGCCCCCGACGCGCCGTGATCTTCGTCCACGGCTGCTTCTGGCATGGGCATGGCTGCGCACGTGGCGGGCGTATGCCGAAAACGAACACCGGGTATTGGGAGCCGAAGATCGCCCGCAACAAATCACGGGATACGGACACGGTTGCCGCAGTAGAGGCCGAGGGCTACCGCTGCCTCACCCTTTGGGAATGCGAATTGAAGGATCAGGCGACGCTTGAATCACGTTTGCAAACGTTTCTTGAGATACAGGGTGCGTAGCGGATGTCATTCCCGGCCGGAGCGAAGCGGAGGGGAAGGGAATCCAGCAGCGCTGCCAATCGCTGCAGAAACATCGCAAGTCCGGCTCCCTTTCCGAAGGCAACCGCCCTCGCCGGGGATGACAGCTACCGCTTCTCCAGCACCTTCATGATCAACGCCACGCCGGTCCCGAATGCCGCGCCGATCAGCCCGCCGACGATCCAGCGCTGCGGGGGCCAGGCCCAGAACATCGGGCCCGTCTGCTTGATCAGCGGCACCAGGAACCCGCCGCCCAGCAGGAACGGCCCGAGCAGGCCATAGACAGCGCCGCGCAAAGCGGTGTTGGCGATGGGGATCAGGTGGCCGATAGCCGCGAAGCCAATGCCCCAGAGGCCGCCCCAGAACATCTGGTTGACCAGAACGGGGACACCCATCGGCCCTACGGAGCCCTTGATATTCCAGGGGAAATTCGGTGTCTGGCTCAGCAGCCAGAGCAGCAGCACCATGCCCTGATGGAACACCACCACCGACAGCGAGCCCGCGACAAAGCCGAAGAGGAGCGTTTTGGGCGTCAAATTCATGGGGACCGTCCTGTGTTTCACATGGAACCACAGAAGACGCGGGAATGCGGATGGCGTCAAGATTGGCTCGTCATACAAAAAACCCGGCCTTGCGGCCGGGTTATCCAATTCCAGAACAGGATGTCCGATCAGGCAGCCGCAGCGACCGCCTTGTCGAGTTCCTTCTTCACAGCCAGCGCGTCGCGCGACAGCTCGGCCTTGTCGGCCTTCATGAGGAAGGCATCCAGACCGCCGCGATGTTCGACCGTACGGAGCGCGTTGGCGGAGATGCGCAGCTTGACATTCTTCTTGAGGGCTTCCGACGCCAGCGTCACGTTGACGAGGTTCGGGCGGAAGACCTTCTTGGTCTTGCGGTTCGAGTGGCTGACCTTGTGGCCCACCTGACCGTCTTTGCCGGTCAATTCACAGCGACGTGCCATGGTTAATCACCCCTGAATTTGTTCACTCGGATTTAAGTCTTCGCGGGCAATATCCAGACAAGCGCCGCGCGGTTCCGCATGGCCCTCAGGGATATCAACCGTTTCTGATTGAAGCGGGCCGTATAGTCCCGGACGGGCCCATGGTCAAGGGAAACGCGTCGGCAACCTTCAATCACGTCGCTTGCTTCAGTGCCGTATCAGTTCGAGTGGGTCCATGGGAAAGAATTCACGAATCACGCGCCGCATCCTGGCCCTGTCGCTGCTGGCGAGTCTTGCTT
>CAXTUM010000631.1:0-2263 GCA_964247205.1 uncultured Beijerinckiaceae bacterium | reverse complement strand
GGCCCGCCGACTGCGAACTGATCGTCAGCATCAGCCGTCTCGTGCCGCGCAAGGGGTTCGACACGGCCATCCGCGCCGTTGCCTCGTTGCAACGCTCGCGGCCGAACCTGTTGCTCGCGATCGGCGGCGGAGGCCGCGATCTCGAGCGGCTGCAGGACCGTATGGCACCGTTCCCGACTGCGCAGGCCCGCGCGATTGTCGAGGCGACGCTGGAAGCCCCGATTGACCAGATATTTTCCAGCTTCAGCGAACCCGTCGCCGCCGCGTCCATCGCGCAGGTCCACAAGGCCGTGCTGCGCGACACGGGCGAAACCGTGGCAGTGAAGGTGCTGCGCCCCGGCGTGCGCGGGCAGTTCAAGCGTGATCTTGATGCGTTCTACGGCGGCGCCCGCTTTGCCGAGCGCTACCTGCCAATGATGGAACGGCTGAAGCCCACCTCCATCGTGGAAGTGCTGGACCGTTCTGTTGCCATGGAACTGGACCTGCGGCTGGAAGCGGCGGCACTGTCCGAGATGGCGGAGAATACAAAAAACGATACCGGCTTTCGCCTGCCCGCGCCCAACTGGGAACGCTCGGGCCGTGATATCCTCACCATGGAGTGGATTGATGGCATTCCGCTGACCGATCACGAGGCGCTGGCAAATGCCGGACTCGATCTGCCAGCACTTGGCCGCACCGTGATCGAGAGCTTTCTGCGCCACGCGATCCGCGATGGATTCTTCCATGCCGACATGCATCAGGGCAATCTCTTTGCGGACCGCGACGGCAATCTTGTGGCGGTCGATTTCGGCATCATGGGACGGATCGGCGACAAGGAGCGGCGGTTTCTGGCGGAAATCCTATTCGGCTTCATAACCCGCAACTATCGCCGCGTCGCCGAGGTGCATTTCGAGGCGGGCTATGTGCCGGCCAAACATTCAATCGATGATTTTGCCCAGGCCATCCGCGCCATCGGCGAGCCCATCCACCAGCGCAAGGCGGATGAAATCTCCATGGCCAAGCTGCTGACCCTGCTGTTCGAGATCACCGAACTCTTCGACATGAAGACGAGGCCGGAATTGGTGATGCTGCAGAAGACCATGGTGGTGGTTGAAGGCGTCGGCCGCACGCTCGATCCGCAGCTCAACATGTGGAAGACGGCGGAACCGGTGGTGCGCGGCTGGATCGAGCGCAATCTTGGTCCTATCGGCAAATTGCAGGATGCAGGCGACGGCATCGGCCAGATCGCAAAGGCCGCCTTCAAGATGCCGGATCTGGTGATGCGGAGCGAGCGCCTCGTGGGTGAGCTTGAAAGCGCCACTTCTGCGGGTTTCCAGCTGTCATCCGGCAGCATCGAGGCCATCGGCAGGGCGGAAGCCCGGCGTGCGCGCTGGGGCAATGCCGCGCTGTGGCTGATTGCGGGGCTGCTGGCGGTGGGGATGTGGAAGCTGCTATAGGTCCTGAAAGAACATCATGTCAGGGACAGCGCCTTTGAACCCAAAACGCATCCTCCTTATCGTTGGTGGCGGCATCGCGGCCTACAAGGTGCTGGACCTCTGTCGCCTCGCCCGACGCAAGGGTCTCGCGGTAAGGGCCATCATGACCAAGGCGGCGGGCGAGTTTGTGACGCCGCTGTCGCTGGGCTCCGTCACGGGTGACAAGGTGTATGGCGAGCTGTTCTCGCTGAACGATGAGGCCGAGATGGGCCATATCGAGCTCTCGCGGGATGCCGATCTCGTCGTGGTAGCCCCTGCAACAGCTGATCTGCTGGCCAAGATGGCGCATGGGCTGGCCAATGATCTGGCTACGACGGCGCTGCTCGCCACGGACAAGAAGGTACTGGTGGCCCCGGCCATGAACCTGAGGATGTGGGCGCATCCCGCCACACGCCGCAATGTCGCGCAGCTCAAGGCCGACGGCGTGACCTTCATCGGTCCCACCGCCGGTTCCATGGCCTGCGGCGAGTTCGGCGTGGGTCGGCTGGCGGAACCCGCTGAAATTCTGGCCGCCATAGAAACCATGCTGAAGGGTGACACGGCCATTCCTCTGCCGGAAGGAGCATGGGCGGATACGGGCGAAACAGGCGCACGCCCGCTCAGCGGCAGGCATGTGCTCATCACCTCCGGTCCCACCCACGAGCCGATTGACCCCGTGCGCTATATCGCCAACCGCTCCTCCGGCAAACAGGGCCATGCGATTGCGGCAGCCGCGAGATCGGAAGAGCGTCAAAGAGTGTAGATCTCGGTGGTCGCCGTATCATTAAAAAAAAAAATAAAAAGAAACA
>CAXTUM010000630.1:0-2263 GCA_964247205.1 uncultured Beijerinckiaceae bacterium | reverse complement strand
GCTACCCCGACGGCATCCGCCAGATCATGGACCCCTGGGCCAAAGGGGACAGGGCCGCCGCGCGCATTGCCTATGCGAAGTGGCTGCCGCTCATCAACCACGAGAACCGGCAGTGCGGCCTGGCCGCTGCGAAGGCGCTGATGAAAGCAGGCGGAGTTATCCGGTCCGACACGCTGCGGCATCCGCTGCCGCTGCTGAACCCGCAGGCGCGGACGCAGTTGATCGAGCTGGGGCGGGAACTGGATGTGATGGCGTTGAAGTGGGGGAAGTAGAGCACAATCAAGCCGCTGTGCTGTTCACCTTGCCGAACGCCTTGACCACCAGAGGCCACGCCAGCAGCACGATCCCCAGCCCCATCAGCGTCGCCACCAGCGCGTTCGACCAGAAAATCCCCATCGATCCCTTGGACATGATCAGCGACTGGCGGAAGGCGTCCTCTGCCTTGTCACCGATGACCATGGCCAGCACCAGAGGCGCGACGGGATACTCCAGCTTCTTGAAGATGTAGCCGAGGAAGCCGAAGCCCAGCGCCAGCCAGAGGTCGAAGGGCCGCGAGCCTACCGTGTAGGCCCCGATGAAGCAGACCACCACGATTGCCGGGCCAATAATGGCGAAGGGGATGCGCAGGATGGAGGCGAAGAGCGGCACGGTGGCGAGCACAAGAACCACAGCCAGCACGTTGCCGAGATACATGGAGGCGATGAGACCCCAGACGAAATCCGGCCGTTCGACGAAAAGCATCGGGCCGGGATTGAGCCCCCAGATCATCAGGCCGCCGAGCATTACCGCCGCCGTCGCCGAGCCGGGAATGCCGAGCGCGAGCATGGGCAGCATGGCTGCGGTGCCGGCGGAATGATCCGCCGTTTCCGGCGCGATGACGCCGTCCGGCTCGCCCTTGCCGAAGTTGTCGCGGTACTTCGAGAAGCGTTTGGCGAGACCGTAGCTCATGAATGAAGCCGCAGTCGGTCCGCCCGGCGTGATGCCCATCCAGACGCCGACGAGCGCCGAGCGGATCAGCGTCGCCCAATGGCGCGGCATTGACAGAAGCGTGCGCCAGACGTCGCGCGGGCTGACCTTGGCGTGGATGCCCTTGAGCTGCAGACCCTCCTCAATGGTCAGGATCAGCTCGCCGATGCCAAAGAGGCCGATCACCACGACGAGGAACGACACGCCGGCGATCAGCTGATCGATCTCGAAGGTGAGTCTGAGGCTCCCTGATACCGAGTCCATGCCCACAGCAGCCAGTGCGAAGCCGATGCCGATGGAAACAATGGTCTTGAGGATCGGCGCCCCGCCCAGGCCGACGAAACTGGCGAAGGCGAGGAAATACACTGCGAAATACTCCGGCGAGGAAAACTTCAGCGCGAACTTCTGCACGAAACCCGAGAGCAGCGTGATGACGATGATGCCGATCAGCGCGCCAAACCCGGCCGACAGGAAGGCCAGGGAAAGCGCCTCCGTAGCGCGCCCCTGCTGGGCCATCGGATAACCGTCGAAGGTCGTGGCGACAGAAGATGGTTCGCCCGGGATGTTGAACAGGATCGATGTGGTCGAACCGCCGAAAAGAGCCCCCCAGTACATTGAGGTGAGCAGGATAATTGCCGCCACAGGATCCATGCTGAAGGTCAGAGGCAGCAGCAGCGACACGCCATTGGGCGCGCCCAGCCCTGGCAGCACGCCGACGAGGATGCCGAGCAGCACACCGACGACCATCAGGCCGATGTGGAAGGGCGTGACCGCGACCGAGAAGCCGCCAAGCAGCGCGAGGAGGTTTTCCATCAGAACCCCAGCGCCGCTTCGAGCGGCCCCTTGAGCAGCGAGACCCTGAAGCCTTTTTCGAGCAGCAGAAACAGCGTCACTGGCAGGCCGGCGGCGACCAGACTGGCATGCCACAAGGGATACCGTCCCTGGAAGCGCATGACTCCGAACATGTAGATTGCCGTCGCGACATAAGGCCCGAGCCAGAGCGACAGCACGACGAAGCCGACCATCGGCAGGGTGAAGCGCAGGACTGCATTGCCCTGATCGGCCGTGATGAAAGGTGCGGCGCCAGCTGCAGGTTTCCTGAGCGCCAGAGCCAGATTGGTGAGGCTCGCCAGCGCCACCAGGCTGCCGATGTAGAAGGGGAACGTGCCGGGCTGCGGACCGGATGGTGACCAGCCGACACCGAACTCCGTCGCGCCCCAGGCAATGACCGCGCCGAAGGCGGCGGTGAACGACGCGAAAGCGGCTTCGGCGGTGACGCGCGAGATCATGTCTGGCC
>CAXTUM010000629.1:0-2267 GCA_964247205.1 uncultured Beijerinckiaceae bacterium | reverse complement strand
CGCGCCGAAGGTGAAGGCATCGGCACGCATGTGGTCCAGCTTGCGGGCTGTGACGCCCGCTGGATGTCGGAAGGGGCCAGGGTCGCCGAAGAGAGTGGCGCCGACATCATCGATATCAACATGGGCTGCCCGGCCAAGCGCGTCACCAACGGCTGGTCCGGATCGGCCCTGATGCGTGATCTTGATCATGCCGCGCGGCTCATAGAGGCCACGGTCACCGCCACGTCGCGGCCGGTCACGCTCAAGATGCGGCTGGGCTGGGATGACGCCAGCCTCAACGCGCCAGAACTGGCGCGCCGGGCGGAAAGCCTGGGTGTGCGGATGATCACGGTGCATGGGCGCACGCGCTGCCAGTTCTACAAGGGTCAGGCGCGCTGGAGCCTCGTGCGCGAGACTGTGGCCGCGACAACGCTGCCCGTCGTCGTCAATGGCGACATACTCGAGCTGAAAGATGCGCGTGAGGCGCTGAGCCAATCGGGGGCCGCTGCGGTGATGATCGGGCGCGGGGCCATGGGCAAGCCGTGGCTGATCGGCGAGATCGCCGCAGGGCTTGTCGGGAGACCCTGGTCGGCTCCCGCCAACGACGACATGGCCGGTGCTGCCGTCGAACACTATCAGTTTCTTCTTTCCGCATTTGGTCCACAGCACGGGCTTCGCCATGCACGCAAGCACGTGGTGGCCTATCTGGAAGAAGCGGCCCGTCTCGGCTCGGGTCAGGCTCTCGCGCTGCGGGCCACACTATGCCAGTCCGAGAATGCGGGTGAAGTGGAGCGAGGGCTGGCAACAGCCTTCGCGGATATACCTGTACGGAGAGTTGCGTGATGGACCAAACGCTTGATTCAGCAAGGGGATTGCCGCAATTGGACCGCGTCGCTCTGGCTCTCCCCCATCCTATTCTTCTGGTCGGGGAGAATGGCCGGATCGCTGACGCCAATCCTGCTGCAGAGGCTTTTTTCGATATCGGCCTGCCGTTTTTGCAGCGCATGACCGTCGAACGCCTGTGCGGCCCCAATTCGTCACTCTCCAATCTCGTGGCGCAAAGCCGTGCCGAGGGAACCTCGTTCAATATCTACCGCGTCGATCTCGGCTCACCCCGCCAGACCGGGGAGCGGCTGGTCGACATCCACGCCAGCCCGATGCCGGATGAGACCGACATCACGATCGTGATGCTGCAGGAACGGACAATTGCCGATAAATTCAGCAGGCAGATGAACCATCGGGGCGCGGTCCGCTCCGTCTCTGCGCTCGCCGCCATGCTGGCGCACGAGATCAAGAATCCGCTGTCAGGCATCCGGGGCGCCGCGCAATTGCTGGACAGCGCGGTTGGCGACGAGGACCGCATCCTGACCCAGCTGATCCGCGACGAGACGGACCGCATCGTCAAGCTGGTCGACCGGTTCGAGATGTTCTCCGATGGACGCACGCCGCAGATGGAGCCGTTCAACATCCATGCCGTGCTCGATCACGTGCGCAATCTGGCGCGATCAGGATTTGCCCGGAACATCCGCATCACCGAGGAGTATGATCCATCGCTGCCGATGATGCTTGGCAACCGTGACCAGATGATCCAGGTGCTGATCAACCTGGTCAAGAACGCCGCTGAATCCATCGGCAGCCATGAACCGGATGGCGAAATCCTGCTGAGCACGGCCTATCGCCCCGGTGTGCGCATGGCAATCGCGGGAACGAAAGACAGCGTGCGCCTGCCGCTTGAGGTTTGCGTCCGCGACAACGGTCCGGGCGTCCCGGAGGATATCCGCTCCCATCTCTTCGATCCCTTCGTCACGACGAAGGTATCCGGAAATGGCCTTGGTCTTGCTTTGGTAGCCAAAGTGGTCGGAGAGCACGGCGGCATTGTCGAATGTGATTCGGTGCCCAGGCGCACAGTGTTTCGTTTGCTGCTCCCTCTCCAGACCACGCGTGAAGCCATCGCAGGGACGGAAGAAGCGTGATACAAAAAACCGGAACAATCCTCGTTGCTGATGATGATTCAGCCATCAGAACGGTTGTGGGACAGGCGCTGACACGTGCGGGTTACGAAGTGCGCACTGCAGGCAATGCGGCAGCACTGTGGAAATTCGTGCAGAGCGGCGAAGGCGACCTGATCGTCACCGATGTCATGATGCCGGATGAAAATGCCTTCGACCTCATTCCGCGCATCCGCAAATTGCGCCCGCAGATTCCCATCGTCGTGATGAGCGCGCAGAACACCTTCATGACCGCGATCAAGGCCTCCGAGCGCGGAGCCTATGAATATCTGCCGAAAC
>CAXTUM010000628.1:0-2292 GCA_964247205.1 uncultured Beijerinckiaceae bacterium | reverse complement strand
GTGTCGTCGCTGGATTGGCGAGGATATCTGAGAACCCGATGATGGCGTTGAGAGGTGTGCGCAGTTCGTGGTTCACGGTGGACAGGAAGGCTGCGCGGGCGCTGCGGGCGGTTTCGGCCCCGGCGGCGATCACGGCAAGGCGCTCTTCCTCCGCCACATGCTGGCTGATGTCACGCAATGTCGCCATGGCGATCTCACCGCCAGTCACGGAATGCGAGATGTTGACCTCGATCCAGCGGTAGCGCGGCGCCTCGCTGCTGGCAGAGGTGCGAAGCCGCAACCTCAGTGATCTGTCCGGGCCGCCTCTGGCGCAATCGCATAGCGCAGTCAGCATTTGCGGGCGATCTGCAACGAGGACCAGCTCGGTCAGGCCGCGCGCCTTCAGGGCATCGGCTGGCAGGCCCAGCACGCGCTCGGCATTGTCGCTGACGCGCAGAACAGCACCTGAGCTGTTGGTGGCGAGCACGGTTTCGGAAACCATGGTCTCGATCTCGCGGCTCTGGATCCGCTGTTCCTGGGACATGCGGCGTTCGCGCGCCACGCCCAGCAGCATGCCGTTCGCCAGCATAGTCACGTTGATGACGATCAGAATTGCGATGGTGATGGTCGTCCAGGCCATGGAACCGCCGCCGATACCATCAAGCAGCAATCCCTCGCTGTAGAACGGAGCCGCCAGCATCATGGCTGTCGCAATGGCGAGAATACCCAATGCACGGCTGCGGATGGACCTGCTGCCGACAACAAAGGCTTCGATGACGCAGATCCACAGTAATGCCGTGGCGGAAACAACCGGGATTCCGCGCAAGACACCGCCCATTAAAATCATGGATGACGCCAGCAGGCTCATGAGTATGGCGCGATCCAGTGCTCCGGGTCGGCGCAGGTCCATGGCAATGGCTGCGGGCAGCACACCGAACAGGAAAAGTGCTGCGATTGCGGCAAAGGGTTCGCCTGAGGTCATCGCCATGGGCGGGAACGCCGCGAGAATGACAGAAGCGCCGATGAGACGGCAGCTTCGGAACAGGCGCAGGCGGACCAGGGGGGGCAAGGCACCCGCTGTCATCCATTTCATGTCGCGCCAGGAATGGCCAGCAGACGTCATCGCAACGGTCCTGATCCATGCGGGACAGCTCGGATCTTGTTGGTGCGAGTATGACGGCAGGCTCTTAAATGAAGCCTAAGACCACGCCGCGTTGCAGTCTTACCTGTCTGGCTCATGACCTAAACCGTGCTTTCCCTGCGTCATGGTTAACGGATGCCAAACACGGTCTTTCAAATCTGAAGGAGGATGGTGAGAAAAGCTGAAGGACTTCTGCGCTATCCTGCTTACGGTCTGGTGAGGATCATCTGGAGCTGGGCACATGGCCATTCTTCGCATCGCGGCTGCGGCCGGTCTGCTGCTTGTTCTGGCGCCGGACCAGACCCTGCGCGTCGCCAAAGGCATGATCGGCATGGCGGAAGAGGCGAAATCCTTGCAGCCCGTATCTGCCGAAACCGTCATGACGTATTGCCGGAGTAATCCGCAGGTGTGTGCGGATGCCGCGCGTCAGGCCGTCGCAGCGGCAAAACCCAACAAGCCTTGACGGCTGGGGCTCAAGCCGCCATCTCGCAGGCATGGCTCTTCCCACCTATGATGATATCGCCGAAAACCTTTCAGTCCTTGATGACTGGGAGGAGCGCTATGCCTATGTGATCCAGATCGGCAAGGCGTTGCCCGCTTTGCCGGACGCTATGCGGACAGAAACCAACCGAGTCCAGGGTTGCGCCAGCCAGGTCTGGCTTGCCACGGAGCTGGCGGAAGGTGCTGATCCCGTTATGACCTACCGGGGCGACAGCGACGCGCTGATCGTGCGCGGGCTGGTGGCGCTGGCGATTGCGCTCAATTCGGGCAAAACGGCATCGCAGATCATCGCAACCGATACATTTGCCAAATTCGATGAGCTGGGCCTGAAGGCCCATCTCTCGTCGCAGCGGTCCAACGGCCTGCGCTCGATGGTCGCCCGCATCCGGCGTGATGCGGAAATGGCGCTGGCGCGCTAACTATCAGCGGCAGTAGACGTTGCCGTATTCATCCTCATAAGCGCCATAAGGGCAGCCGCGGGGACGGCGGTATACGGGAGCGGGTTCGGCATAGACCCGCTCGGGATAGCCATACGGTTGCGGTGTCGAGGCCGCTCCGACAACGGCGCCGCTTGCCACGCCGATACCTGCGCCCAGCAGCGCGCCGCGCCTGCCGCCAAGAGCCCCGCCGATCAGCGCGCCAGATCCTCCGCCTATGATTGCCCCCCCGAC
>CAXTUM010000627.1:0-2295 GCA_964247205.1 uncultured Beijerinckiaceae bacterium | reverse complement strand
AGCCCGAGACGATGCGGCATTTCGTGCGCCTCAGCCAGAAGAACTTCGGCATCGACACCGGGCTGTTTTCGCTGGGTTCCTGCACGATGAAGCACAACCCGCGATTGAACGAGCGCATGGCCCGCCTGCCCGGCTTTGCGGACATCCACCCGCTGCAGCCGACCTCCAGCGTGCCCGGCGCGCTGGAACTGATCGATCTCCTCGCGCATTGGCTGAAAACACTGACCGGCATGGGCGCAGTCGCCATGTCACCCAAGGCTGGCGCGCACGGTGAACTCTGCGGCATGATGGCGATCAAGGCGGCGATTGCCGCCAAGGGCGAGGGCAAGACGCGCAATGTCGTGCTGGTGCCGATCTCGGCCCACGGCACCAACCCGGCGACGGCGGCGCTGATCGGCTTCACCGTGAAGGAAATACCAGCGGATGAGGACGGCACCGTGCATGTCGACGAGGTGAAGAAGCTGCTCGGTCCTGATGTCGCCGCGATCATGCTGACCAATCCCAACACCTGCGGCATCTTCGAGAAACAGATCATCGAGATCGCCAAGGCGATGCATGATGCGGGTGCCTACTTCTATTGCGACGGCGCGAACTACAACGCCATCGCAGGCAAGGTTCGCCCGGGTGATCTGGGCATCGATGCCATGCACATCAATTTGCACAAGACGTTCTCGACGCCTCACGGCGGCGGCGGTCCCGGTTCGGGTCCCGTGGTGCTGTCGGAGCGGTTGGCGCCCTACGCGCCGGTTCCCTTCGTGCGCATGGTGGGCAAGAAAGCCGTGCTGGTGGAAGACGCCCGCAAGGCCGGCAAGGGCATGAAACCGTTTGGCCGCATGACAGCGTTTCAGGGCCAGATGGGCATGTTCGTGCGCGCTCTCGCCTACATGCTCAGCCACGGCGCGGATGGCATCCGGCAGGCCTCGGAAGATGCGGTGCTCAACGCCAACTATATCAAGGCGGGCCTGAAGGACCTGCTGTCGCTGCCCTTCGGCGATCAGCCCTGCATGCACGAGGCCTTGTTCGATGACGCCTGGCTCAAGGACACCGGCATCACCACGCTCGATTTCGCCAAGGCGATGATCGACGAGGGCTATCACCCCATGACGATGTATTTCCCGCTCGTGGTCCACGGCGCGATGCTGGTGGAGCCGACGGAAAGCGAAAGCAAGGCCTCGCTCGATCTGTTCATCGCCACGTTGCGCGATCTGGCGATCAGCGCGAAGAAGGGCGACACCGAGCGCTTCACGGGAGCACCGTATTTCGCCCCGCGCAAGCGGCTGGATGAAACACGCGCGGCCAGAGCCCCGATCCTCAAATGGTCGCCTCCCGCGCCCGTGGCGGAAGCGGCGGAGTGAGGAACTTTCCTACCCTTCTCCCGCTCGCGGGAGAAGGTGCCCTGAAGAGGCGGATGAGGGCAGTCGGCCCGTCAATACCCTCATCCGTCAGGCTTCGCCTGCCACCTTCTCCCGCAAGCGGTAGAAGGACACTATGCGCCATTCCCTCCCGCCTCTGCACAGCGTATGGCAACACCATGGCATCCGGAAATTCCTGTCCCCGCTGCGGCAATGGCAAACTCTTTGACGGGTTCGTCTCGCTGAAACCGTCATGCTCGTCCTGCGGCCTCAGCTATGATTTTGCGGACGCTGGTGATGGCCCCGCCGTGTTCATCATCATGGGCGCAGGCGCGCTCATCGTCGGCCTGACGCTCTGGACCGAGATCAACTATGCCCCGCCGATGTGGGTGCATTTCGCCATCTTCATGCCAATGACGCTGATCGTCTGTCTTGGCATGCTGCGCCCGCTGAAGGCCCTCATGATCCACCGCCAGTATGCCACCAAGGCGGAACAGGGCCGGTTCTGACGCTATGAGCCGCTGGCGTATCATCCTCTGGCCCGGCCTGACCACGCTTGTCGCCTTGGGCATCCTGCTGTCGCTGGGAAACTGGCAGCTCAGGCGCATGCAAGAAAAACAGGCGATGCTGTCGGCGCTCGACAGCGCCATCACTGCAGCTCCAAGATCACTTGGCGCGGATAGCATCGACATCAATACCATCGAGGTTGTCCAGGTCGCCGCGCGCGAACTGCCAGCCAAAGCCTTCCGCGAACTCACCCGCGTCACAATCACCGGCAGTTACATCCCCGCCCGCAGCGTACCGGTGCGCGCCACATTGCCGACATCTGCGAAGGGCGGCATCGCAGGTGGTATCGGCTTTTTCTGGATGACGCCGTTGCGCACAGACGAAGGTGCAATCGTCTTCATCAACCGCGGCTTCGTGCCCTCCGGCGGTGACTGGA
>CAXTUM010000626.1:0-2297 GCA_964247205.1 uncultured Beijerinckiaceae bacterium | reverse complement strand
GCCACCAAATGCACGACTGGTCCTTGACCCTCCTTGTAGGCGACATTCGGATGGTTCCGCTTCGAAATGACATAGAGCATGACGGAGCGTGGGCAGAGGTAGAAGGGAACATACTCACCGACGAAAGTGCCAGTGTGACAATCAACCGGTAAGCGCAGCCGATCCGCCTTGATCTCATTGTTGCCAATCACGGCGGCCTCAACTTTTTTTACCATAATGGAATCTGGCCACAGGTACCCATCGGCGACAATTCGCGCGAGATTATCAACATGGGTGATATGGTAAATTTGGGGTTTGTCGGGAACGGACATAGATCACGCCGCCTCCGCAGTCACACCGGCCATCAGCAGCCCCAGCTCCCGCTCGTTGGTCTGCGCTGCAATCCGCTCGCCCGTGATCTTGCCGCCGCACATCGTGATGATCCTGTCGGACAGGCTCATGATTTCGTCGAGCTCCACTGACACCAGCAGGATCGCCGTGCCCGCGTCACGCATGGCAATGATGCGCTTGTGGATGAACTCGATGGCGCCGATATCCACGCCGCGTGTGGGCTGGCCGATCAGCAGCACAGCAGGATTGCGCTCCATCTCGCGGGCCAGCACGATCTTCTGCTGGTTTCCGCCTGAGAACTTGGAACTGCGCAGATCAGGCAGCGGGGGCCGCACGTCATAGGCCTCCATTTTGGCCTTCTGGTCCTTCTCGATCGCCGCATGATCCATCAGGAAGCCGCGCATGAAACGGTTGTCGTCGTGGTGGCCCAGAATACCGCTTTCCGCCGCCTCGAAGGGCAGAACGAGGCCGCAGCGATGCCGGTCCTCGGGCACGTGGAAGAGGCGCAGGGCCCGCAACCGGTGCGGATCAGGATGCGACGGATCAACCGCCACGCCATCGATGCTGACGCTGCCGCTCGCCTTGCGCATGCCCGACAGCGCTTCCAGCAGCTCGCTCTGGCCATTGCCGGACACCGCCGCGATGCCCACCACTTCGCCCGCGCGGATCTGGAACGTCGCACGGTCGAGGCGTGTCACGCCCAGCCCGTCCGTCACCGTAAGGTCCTTCACATCCAGCAGCACGCGGCCAGGCTTTGCGGGTCCTTTCTCAACGGTCAGAAGCACCCGCCGCCCCACCATCGCCTCGGCGATCTCGGCGGGGGAGGTTTTCGCGGTCTCCAGCGTGGTAATCATCTCGCCGCGCCGCATCACCGAGACCTTGTCGGTGGCGTGCATGATCTCGCGCAGTTTGTGGGTGATCAGGATCACTGTTTTGCCCTGCGCCTTCAGCGCTTTCGTCAACTCGAACAGCTGGTCGGCTTCGGCAGGGGTGAGCACCGCCGTCGGCTCGTCCAGAATGAGGATGTCCGCGCCCCGGTAGAGCGCCTTGATGATCTCTACCCGCTGCTGCAGGCCGACCGTCAGTTCGCCGACGACGGCATCGGGATCGACGGTGAGACCGTAACGCTCGCCAAGGTCTTTGAGGGCGGCCCGCGCGTGATCCTCGCCTTTCGCGAGAAGAACCCCGCCTTCCGCGCCGAGAATGACATTCTCCAGCACGGTCATGTTTTCGACAAGCATGAAATGCTGGTGCACCATGCCGATGCCGTGGCTGATCGCATCCTGCGAGGAGCGGATGCGCACCGGTTTTCCCTTGATGCGGATTTCGCCCGCGTCCGCTTCGTAGAAGCCGTAGACAATCGACATCAGCGTCGATTTGCCAGCGCCGTTCTCGCCCACGATGCCATGCACCGAGGCCGGATCGATCCGCAGGTTCACGTCGTGGTTGGCGCGCACCGTGCCGAAGCGCTTGCCGATGCCGATGAGTTCGATGGCGGGTAAGTCAGTCATGAAGCTGGCCTGCATCGCGCGGGCTGACGCCACCTCATTGCATGCTCATTTCGGACGGCTGGCCAGCGTCGCCGCCACCAGCGCATTGGCATGCCCATGGCCCATGCCGTGGTTCTCCTTCAACCACGCCACGAGTTCCATATGTTTTTTGCCCTTCTCGGCGCGGACCATAGCCTGCCATTCAGCGACTGGACGGCCATAAGCCTTCTCGATTGAGGGAAAGTAGGATGCGGGCCCCTTGATCTTGCCGCCGTCTGCCATGCCTGGGTCCTCCACAATGGCCGCGTCCATTTTCGGGCGCCGGCCGCATCGACCCCTTCACTGCACCGGGCAGGTCGAGTTGCTCATGTAGTCATGCACCTTCACGGTACCGGCCTTGATCTCTCCGGCGGCCTTGTCCACCGCTGCCTGCCTCTCCGCCGACACCAGGGCCTTGTTGTTGTGATACATGGCATA
>CAXTUM010000625.1:0-2306 GCA_964247205.1 uncultured Beijerinckiaceae bacterium | reverse complement strand
TTGGTCTGGTTGGCGATGCCGGTGATCATGCCTCCGATATCGCCGATCTTCTGGACGGCCCTGTCGAGCGTGGCGAGGCTTCCCTGAACGCGGTCAGTGCTGCGGCGCGCCTTGTCTGCCACATTCGCTGCCGTAGCGGATTGCTGGGCGATTTCACGGGTGCTCTGGGCAAGCTGGGTGATCGAACTGGCGACCTTGAGGACATTGCCGGTTGCGCCATCAAGCCGCTGCGACGTCGTCACCATGTGGATCTGTGTGTCCTGCGCATTGTTGGTGACAAGTTCCACCGTGCCGAGAAGCTCCTGGCATGCAATGTTCATGTCGATGATCAGACCGTCGATCTGCGTGCTGATATCAGTGGCAACGGTTTCGATCAGGAGCCGCCGCTGCTCGTTCAGTACTGTGCCTTGCTGGGCAAGGTGTTTGGCGTCCATGCGTTCTGCAACAGAAATGCGCAGCCGATCAACGGCGCGTGACAAACCGCCGATCTCGGTCTTGCTGTTTGTCATGGCATTGCGCGCGGAAAGATCGCCCTGCGCCACGGCATCGATGGTCTTCTTGAGACGGTAGAGGTTCATCACCATGGCATTCGAGAAATACAGGCCGATGATCAGCGAAAAGAGGGTGATGCCGGAACTGAGCGCCAACACGTTGAAGACCTTGTCGTTCAGGCCTTTGACCCGGACGCCGAGGCGCTCGCCGAGGGAGCCTGTGGCTGCCCGCCAGAACGCATCATTGGCAGTGAACATGCCGCGGACAGCCGGGCCGATGGCTTCCACATCAATCAGCGGCGTGCTCTTGTCCGCGAGTTCCACGCCATAGCGTTTCAGGATGGCGGACAACGCCCTGGACCGCGTAACGAATGTCGCAAAGCTTGCCTCAACTGCAGCCTTCACCTGCCCCTCTGGATTTCCGCGGATCGCGCGCTCCAGTGAACGTTCAATTTCCAGAAGCTCGGATTCAAGATTGCCGATGGCGCCGAAAAACTCGCCGCGCTTCCGGTCAGTGCGATTGGCCAGATCCTGCAGTTCCACGATATGTTTGTGAAGCTTGACCGTGCGCTCCATCAACTGCGGCAGCCGCATGGTGGTGATTTCCATGAGGTAGAAAGTGTCTAGGTCCGGGTCGAGCGTCAGGTTGGAAAGATCGCCGACATCGCGGATGAATTCGTGCGTCTGGGCGATGGCAGCATCCGCTTCGACCGCCTTGGCCGCATTGACCGTTGGCCATCCGGTTGCGGCAAGACGGCCGCCAAGCTTCTTGAAACTGTCGCTGCTTTCCAGCGCCAGGCCGTGCTTTGCATTGGCAGAAACAAGCTGCTCCTGGATATCCTTGGCAGAAATCGTTGCTGCGCCGCCGACTTGTGACGCCGACAGAAGCGCCAGCGCATCCCAGGCCGGACGAATATGATCGAGGCCGTAAAGCTCCTTCTGGCTGAAGGCGATGTCCTTCTGCAACTGTTGATGGAACATCAGGGCGATGACCACGGCAGGAACAAACGCCATGAAGCCTGCAATCGTAAGCTGCAGTTTCAGCGAGAGATTGCGGAAAATCGTCAGCATTTGCGCTTTGGAACTCTCAAGGTGCGGCAAGCGGATTTCAGGTATCCTGGTCACCGTCATTTATTCGGCTCACAAATTTCAAGCTTATGCCAAAGTGATTAAACTTTCCCTTTCGCCACACCCGGTTTGCCAGCTCCGCCGCAGGTTTGCATTTTTGCAGATTTTCTGCGCCACTTTACGGGCATGAATCTGTCTTGAAACATCGACAACCTGACAAAACAAAACCGCCGCCCGAAGGGCGGCGGTCGTTTAAGCGAGACGCTGGCAGCAGCAAATCAGTCTTCCTTGGCGCCGCCGCGCTCGGCCTTCTGCTTGGCTTCGAGGTCTTCGCCTGTCGCCTGATCGACCACCTTCATGGAAAGGCGCGTCTTGCCGCGGTCGTCGAAGCCCATGAGCTTCACCTTGACCTTGTCACCTTCCTTCACGATGTCCTTGGTCTGCGCCACCTTCTGCAGCGAGAGCTGCGAGATGTGGACGAGGCCGTCCTTGGAGCCGAAGAAGTTCACGAACGCGCCGAACTCCATCACCTTCACGACCGTGCCTTCGTAGATCATGCCGATTTCGGGATCGGAGGCGATGCCCTTGATCCAGTTCATCGCGGCCTGGATGGCCTTGCCGTCGGAAGCCGCCACGCGGATGGTGCCATCGTCCTCGATGTTGATCTTGGTGCCGGTCTTCTCGGTGATCTCGCGGATCACCTTGCCGCCGGTGCCGATCACTTCACGGATCTTGTCCGGGTTGATC
>CAXTUM010000624.1:0-2307 GCA_964247205.1 uncultured Beijerinckiaceae bacterium | reverse complement strand
AGCGCTCTCACAGTCCCTCGGCCTGCCATACGTCATCGCTGAAAGCTCCCGCTCACCCCGCCGCGTCAACGGACCCTGGGCCGAAGGAAATCGGCTGGCGGAGATCGCGAGCGATGCCGCCCGTTTGGTCATTACGCCGACGAGCCATGACAGGGATATGCTCGACCGGTTGCGTCCGCCTGCGCAGACTGTGATGCATCTCAGACCGTTTCTCGATCTTTCGGAATGGCGGCTGGCCAGTTCTCCGGAGCCTGCCCGGCCGTCAGGAACCGTGAAGCTCCTCACCATTGCCATGATGCGCCCCGGCAACAAGATGCAATCCTACGCGGCGCTGGCGTCGATCCTCGCCCCGCTTGCCACCCTGGACTGGACACTGGACATAGTCGGCGACGGCGAAGGCCGCGGCGAGGTCGAAGCCCTTTTCGTCCCGTTCGGCAACCGTGTTCACTTCCACGGTACCTTTGACGACCGCTCCCGTATGGGCGCGCTCCTGCAAGCCTCGGACATCTTCGTCTGGCCCGCCATCGAGGAACCTATCGGCATGGTGTTTCTGGAGGCGCAGGCGCATCGCCTTCCCTGCATCGCCTTCGGATATCGCGGCGTGCCGGATGTAATCGAAGACCGCGTGTCCGGTTTCGTCATCCCGCCCGGCGATGAATCGGGGTTTGTCTCAAAGCTAGGAGAGATGATTGGCAACACTGAGCTCGCGGCGTGTCTTGGCGAGGCAGCCCGCAGGAACTTCGACGCGCAGCATTCGCTGGAAACAGCAATGCTGAAGGTCTCTAACGCCTTCACATCCGCATGGTTGCCGCTGCCCCGCCGCTGAAGCCCAACCCGGTCGCCTCAAGACCCGCGACCACCGTCACCCGGTGCAGCAACCTGCTGTCGTGAGACACCCGGCCACTCCTCACGCCATCCGCAAAACGACCCGGATCGATATAGCGGCGCGCCATGACTGACCCAGCAATCATGGCCAGAACAGGCTCCAGATTCTGCCGGAAAAACTGGCCGTAGGACCAGCGGAAACCCTGCTTGTCCGTGCGCTCCGCCGTGGGAAGAGGCACAAAGCGCTGGAACATGTCGCGCAACTCGCGCTTGTTCCAGACGCCATTGAATTTGGCGTGATAGGGCGTGGCAGTCCAGGCCATCAGGCGATAGTCCAGGAACGGGCTGCGGTTCTCGATGCTCGAAGCCATGGCGTTTCTGTCGTTCTGCCAGAGCCATTCCTGCATGCGTCCCGCCGTGGCGTCGCGCATGAGCGCCTCACCAAATGTGCCCTGGAAATCCAGCATGGGGTCTTGCGAAGGGATTGCCGTGATGATGGCCCGCATATCCGGGTTGAGTTCAGCCAGGTCATGGTCCGGCAGCATCTCGCGCTCAGGCATCCAGCCGTTACTGCCACCTTGATTCCGGAAGCTGCGCGGCATTGACGGGCGCACGGCCTCGATCCACGCCTTGTCGCTCGCCGCCTCCGCGTCGCGCAACGCATAGGCGAAATAACGGTGCCAGTAGCCGCTGAAAATCTCGTCGGCCCCGCTGCCGTCCAGCACCACGCGGATATCATGCTCGGCCACCGCCTTGTAGAGCGCATGCATGCCCAGCACATTGCCGATCAGCGGAAACGGCTTGGCCTGCGCCTTGCAGACCGCCAGGAACTGTTCGAAACCCAGCGACCCGTAGGGCAAAGGGACATTCAGCGCCTCGATACCCAACTGCTCGACGCACGCCTTCGCGTAACGCGCATCATCGCTTTTGCCCGCATCGCCGGTGATGCAGACCACGTCCTGTGTCAGGCCGCGGTTTGCGAGCACGGACAGGATCAGCGAACTGTCGATCCCTCCAGACAGAAACAGCCCGACCTTGCGGTCCGAAACAAGCCGCGCTTCGACAGCATCCGCCAAGAGCGGCGCGAGGGCATCGGCCGTGAGTTCATGTTCCGGTTGCCCATGAGTCCTGGGGAATGAAAAGGCCCAGCGCTCTTCCAGCCTCCAGGTCTCCAGATCAAGCGTAAGGCCGTAGCCCGGCGGAACCTCGCGTATGCCCTCCAGATGGGTCTCGCCCGATGGATCAGGGAACAGCCACCCATCAGCCATGAAGCTGTCGAGGGCGGCAGAGCGCATGAGCATTTGCCTTCCCAGCAGCGCAGCCAGTGCCAGGGGTTCCGAGGCAAAATGAATGGCACTCTCATCCATGGCATAAAACAAGGGCTTCTTGCCGTAACGGTCCCTGCCCGCGACAAGACTCCGGTTTGCCTGATCGAGCCAGCAAAAGGCCCACATGCCGTTGGCGTCTCGCAATGTCTCGCCG
>CAXTUM010000623.1:0-2320 GCA_964247205.1 uncultured Beijerinckiaceae bacterium | reverse complement strand
CCCGCGCTTGCGGCGCTCGCATCCTTCTGCTGTCGCACATGCGCGGCCATATCGCCGACATGGATGCGGTGATGGCGGTCTGCGACGAACTCGGGCTGGTGCTCGTCGAGGATTGCGCCCATGCGCTCTGCGCCATGAGGGGCGGCCGGGCCATCGGAACCTTCGGTGCGGCGGCGGCCTTCAGCGCCCAGACCTACAAGCATCTCAATGCCGGGTAGGGTGGCTTTCTGGTCATGGACGACGATGCAATGGCTGCGCGCGCCATCCTCCATTCCGGCAGTTACATGCTGCACGGCCAGCACCTGAGTAGCCCTGGTCCGGATGCGTTGGCCGCTCTCAGTGGTGATGTGCCGAATTTCAGCATGCGCATGTCGGCGCTGTCCGCTGCTATCCTGAGGCCGCAACTCGCTGAGCTTCCAAGACGCGCGGCGCGCTGGAATGAAATCCATGACCGGATCGCGGCGGGACTGGCGCGGTCCCAGCATGTGCATGTGCCGGAGCGCGGGGGAGGGCAGGTTTTCTCCGCCACATCCTTGCAATTCTCGGTGCTGGGTTTCGATGATATCGAAATGCACACGTTCCTGAAGCACGCGAAAGAGCGTGGCCTGCCGATCAAGTGGTTCGGGGCCGGTCAGCAGGTTGGCTTCACCAGCGTTCCCCGGCATTGGCGCTACGCCGGTGATCAGTGTTCGCTCCGTGCCACCCACGAGGTGCTGGCCACTCTTTGCGATATCCGGACTCCTATTTCGCTCACCGAGGAGGAATGCGACCTCATCGCGCAGATCGTGCGGGAGTCCATCGAAACCGTCGTCTCCACGCAGGTGGAGGCAGGTGCAATCGGGCGGGAAACGCCCGCCAGAATACTGTCATGACAACCAAGGGAGAAAAAACCATGAAAAGACTTCTTGCAGGACTTCTGCTGGCGACGGCGCTCGTCGGCGCGCAGCCTTCCGCTGTGCAGGCCCAGACACCCATCGGCGTGAGCTATCAGCCTTCGCTCTACTGGGCACTGCCATTCCACTATGCCACCGTGAAGGGCTGGTGGAAGGATGTTGGATTGACACCCACTTTCTCGACCTTCCCCGCAGGTGCACCGCAGATTGCGGCGGCTCCATCGAAGTCCTGGGATGTTGGCGGCACCGGCTCGGTTCCCGCTGTGCTTGGCGCGGTGCGGTTCAACATCCTCACCATCGGCATCACCAACGATGAATCGAAGACCAACGCGATGATGGTGCGCGGCGACAAGTTCGATGCGATCAAGGCAAACCCGGCCTCGCTGAAAGGCCAGCGCCTGCTGCTCACCACCAACTCGACCGTGGACTACGCCTCGCGCAAATGCCTGGTGAAGATGGGCCTTGCCGCCAATGACATGCAGTTCGTCAATCTGGGGCAGGCGCAGATCATCACGGCGCTGACATCCAACAACGGTGACATCGCAGGTGTCTGGGCTCCCAACACCTATACGCTGGAGGAAAAAGCCGGCGCCAAGTATCTCTGCTCCGGCGGCGATGCGGATGCGACTGTGCCCGGCGCGCTGATCGTGCGCGGTGACTTCGCCAAGGAAAAGCCGGAGGACGTGGCCAAGTTCCTGGCGGTTTTCTTGCGCGGCTGGGCATGGGCCAATGCCAATCCGGCCGAAGCCCGCACGCTGGCGCTTGATTTCTACAAGCAGGGCGGACTTGAGGTATCGCCCCGCGCCATGGATCAGGAATTCGCACTGCGCCCAACCTTCGGGCTTGATGCGCAGTTGAAGATCATGGCGCGCGCTGCAGCGGGCTCCACGGTCGATGGCTGGTTCAGCGAGATCGGCAAGTTCGTCACCGATGTCGGCACTATTCCCGCCAATCCCGATCCCAAGAGCTACATTTCGGACGAGTTCCTGAAGCGTGTTGCAGCTGATGCGAAGCTGCGGGCCTTTGCGACCGAATTTGACAAGAAGTGACACCGCGCGCTGCGGGCCAGGCTGGTCCGCAGCGCAACTTTCAAATCTGCCGAGGATTATGTCCATGACGATTACCATTCTGAAGAAAGCCAGCAAGACGCCCGAGAGCGAGACGGATACAGCCCGCAAGGTCGTGACCGAGATGCTCGCCACAATTGAAACTGGCGGCGAGCAAGCTGTGCGCGACTACGCGCTGAAGCTCGACAAATGGTCTGGTGATATCGTCATGGACAAGGCGGCGATTGCCGCACGCATCGCCGATATTCCGCAGTCGGTGAAGGATGATATCCGCCTTGCAGCCACGCAGGTCCGCCGTTTTGCCGAAGCGCAACGTGATTCCGTGAAAGACTTCCAGATCGAAATGGCTCCCGGCCTGCA
>CAXTUM010000622.1:0-2322 GCA_964247205.1 uncultured Beijerinckiaceae bacterium | reverse complement strand
TCAAGGATTTCGCGCTGCACGAGATGCTGAACGAAATCTGGGCCGTAACAGGCGAAGCCAACCGCTATTTTGCTGCGCAGGAGCCATGGAAGCTCGCCAAGACCGATCCGCCGCGTCGCGATACGGTGCTCTATGTCACGGCGGAATTGCTGCGCATTGTAGGCATTGCGTGCTTGCCGTTCATTCCAGTGGCTGCGGCCAAACTGCTTGATCTGCTGGCGGTATCGGTGGACAGGCGCATGCTGGCCGATGCGGTTGTGGGCCATGCGCTGGAAAGCGGCGTCGATCTGCCAGCGCCGGAAGGCATTTTCCCGCGCTATGTGGAGCCGGATACGCCCTAGCTTCCTTCTCCCGCTTGCGGGAGAAGGTGCTGAGCAAAGCGAGGCGGATGAGGGCTTTTCTGCGTAGACCCTCATCGGTCACTACGTGACACCTTCTCACGCAAGCGGGAGAAGGAAGGAAAAAATATGCTGATCGACACTCATTGCCACCTCGACTTCCCTGATCTGGCCGCTGACATCGACGGTGTGCTGGCCAGGGCCAAAGCCGCTGGCGTCAGCCGCATGATCACGATCTCGACGCATGTCGCAAAGGCTGCAACGTACCGCGCCATCGCTGAGGCGCATGACAACGTGTTCTTCACGGTGGGCACGCATCCGCACTATGCCGATCAGGAACTGGATGTGACGGCGGATCAGCTGGTGACGCTGGCGCAGAATCCGAAATGCGTCGGCATTGGCGAAGCTGGCCTTGATTATCACTATGACAAGGCTCCGCGCGAAGCCCAGGCGCAAGGCCTGCGCACCCACATTGCGGCGTCGCGGATCACGCAATTGCCCCTCGTGATTCATGCCCGATCAGCCGATGACGACATGATCCGCATTCTGGAGGAGGAGACCGCAAAGGGTGCGTTTCCCGCTGTTCTCCATTGTTTCTCATCAGGGCCGGAACTGGCGCGGCGCGGCCTGGAGCTCGGGTTTTATCTCTCGATGTCCGGCATTCTCACGTTCAAGGCCTCGGAAGAGTTGCGCGATATCGCGAAAGAGACACCGCTGGATCGCTTGCTGGTCGAAACAGATGCGCCGTATCTCGCGCCAATGCCGCATCGCGGCAAACGCAATGAACCGGCCTTCACACGGCATACGGCGGCTGTGCTGGCCGATGTCAAAGGCGTTTCGCTGGAGGAGATTGCCGCGATCACTACCCGCAATGCAGAGCGGCTGTTCACGCGCCTTCCCGCATTGGCGCCTGCGGCAAGGGTCGAAGCATGAACCGCCGGATCACGATTCTTGGCTGCGGTTCCTCCGGCGGCGTGCCGCGCGTAGCGCAGGGCTGGGGTGATTGCGATCCTGCTCAGCCGAGAAACCGGCGGCGGCGATGCTCCGTGCTGCTTCAGCAAGAGGCCGATGGTGGTGCAACCAATGTTCTGGTCGATACCTCGCCAGACCTGCGGGATCAGTTGATTGATGCCAACATCCTGCATCTCGACGGAATCATCTATACCCATGACCACGCGGACCATTGCCACGGTATCGATGATGTCCGGCCTCTCGTGATCCACAACCGGCGGCGCATCGACGCATTCATGGACGATGTGACGGGCCGCGGATTGATCGAGCGCTTCGGCTATATCTTCCGGACACCTCCAGGAAGTGATTATCCGCCCATCCTCACGCAACGTTACATCGAGGCCGGAATAGCGTTCGAGGTGAGCGGGGCAGGGGGCGCGTTGCCGATCAAGCCGTTCAGACTGGTCCATGGCAACATCGACGCACTTGGCCTGCGCGTGGGCAACATGGCCTATACGCCCGATGTCAGCGCGATTCCCGATACCGCAATCGATGATCTGACGGGGCTCGACCTCTGGATCATCGATGCTCTGCGCATCAAGCCGCATCCTAGCCATTTTCATCTGGAGCAGTCACTGGAATGGATCGCACGGATGAAGCCGAAGCGGGCGGTGCTGACCAACCTGCACAGCGATCTGGATTATGGAAAACTGTGCCGCGATCTGCCGGATCATATCCGCCCGGCGCATGACGGAATGATTGTGGAGATCAGCTAAACCCGCTTTTCCTTCAGTACCGCCCGCGCCTTCTGCATGTCGGAAGATGCCAGAGCTCCGCGCTGCACTGCGACCGACACCGCCAGAATGTCGATGATCGTCAGTTGCCCGAGGCGCGACGACATCGGTGTATAGACATCGGGGTCTTCGTCGAAATCCACATGGATGTTCACGTTTGCCAGATTGGCGAGCGGTGAACCGTCCGGCGTGATGGTGACCAGCGGAACCTGCCGCTCAGCCAGAATTTCGGCAGTGCG
>CAXTUM010000621.1:0-2330 GCA_964247205.1 uncultured Beijerinckiaceae bacterium | reverse complement strand
TTTCATGGGACCAGTTGCATCGGGACACACGTGCGCTGACCTGGCGTCTTGCCGAGCAGGGCCCGTTCAAATCCATCGTCTGCATCACCCGGGGAGGACTGGTTCCCGCCGCGATCATCGCGCGCGAACTGGAGATCAAGGTGATCGAAACAGTCTGCATCGCGAGCTATCACAGCTACACCGGGCAGGGGGAACTGAAGGTGCTCAAGGGGATCGACGACGTCATCACCGGCACCAACGGCGGTGAGGGTGTTTTGGTTGTGGATGATCTGGTTGACACGGGAAAGACCGCCAAGATCGTGCGCGATATGCTGCCAAAGGCGCATTTTGCCACTGTCTACGCCAAGCCCGCCGGACGTCCTCTGGTTGATACCTTCGTGACCGAGGTGTCGCAGGACACCTGGATCTATTTCCCATGGGATATGGGCTTCACGTTCCAGCCCCCGATCCGCGAGGGCTCAAAGGGATAGTGGTACTGCTCCCTGATTTGGCAGAATCACGATCCCCATATATTCAGGGCAACCCAACCGAAAGCGCCTCCTGTGCTCGACAAGCCTTCCACTGAAAAATCTGTTCTCGCCCGCGACTGGACGAAGCTGCTGGCTCCATACCGGACTCCTGACGCTCGACAAAGCATCATCGAGATTGTGGTGACGGCGGTGCCGTTTCTGGTGCTTTGGGGCGCGGCTTATGCCTCACTGTCCGTGAGCTACTGGCTGACCCTGTTTTTCTGCGTGCTGACATCGCTTTTTCTGGTGCGGCTATTCCTGATCCAGCATGATTGCGGGCATGGTTCGTTCTTCGAGCGGCGGGAATCCAACGACTGGGTTGGGCGCACGATCGGCGTACTGACAATGACGCCGTATCAGGTCTGGCGGCACAGCCATGCCAAGCACCACGCCGGATCAGGCAATCTGGACAGGCGCGGCCATGGCGATATCGACACGCTGACCGTGCGTGAATACCGCGCCATGACACCGATGCAGCGGCTGCTTTACCGGATCTACCGGTTTCCCCTCGTGATGTTCGGCATCGGACCGGTTTATGTTTTCATGCTGAAGCAGCGTTTGCCCTTCGATTTCATGAGGGGCGGTCTCAAGTTCTGGATCAGCGCGATGGGCACCAACGTGGCGCTTGGAGTGCTCTGGGGCAGCATGATCTGGCTCGTGGGCTGGAAGGAATTCCTCATGGTCCACATGCCGGTCTGCGTCATCACGGGCGCTATCGGCATCTGGCTCTTCTACGTGCAGCACCAGTTCGAGGACAGCTACTGGGCCCAAAGCCATGAATGGACCGTGGAAGAGGCGGCGCTTTACGGCTCCTCGCACTACGATCTGCCGCAGCCCTTCCGCTGGCTGACCGCCAATATCGGCGTGCACCATGTGCATCATCTCTACAGCCGCATTCCCTATTACAAGCTCCAGAGGGTGATGCGTGATTTTCCTGAACTCGCCAGCATCCGCCGCTTCGGTTTCGTAGAGAGCCTGGCTTGCCTGCGCATCCGGTTCTGGGATGAGGAGTTGAAGCGCATGGTGTCGATCCGCGAGGTTGCTGTCGGGGCTTGAGTGGTGGTTGACAAGGATTTTCCGGCTGATGCAGCATAGCTTCTGACTTTTGGGAGGTTGGCATGCTCAGGTGGGTGTCTGGTTTGGCTGTCGCTGGAGCTTGTCTCATGACACCCGCTTTTGCGCTGGAGTTCGCCCTGCGCGGCAATGCGATCACCATCAGCGGGCCGGTTAAGCTGGGCGATAATGCGAAATTCGAAGAGTTCATGGCGCAGCCCGGCGCTTCCAGCGCACGTGTGTTCTATCTCAACAGCAATGGCGGCAGCATCGGCGTGGCGCTCGATATCGCCCGCATCATCCGGCGGCGCGGCGGGGCGACCGTGGTTGACGGGCGCAGCGGCTGCGAAAGCGCCTGCACGGTCATTTTCGCCGGCGGAACAAGCCGCCATTACATCAATACAGGCGGCCTGCAGGACCGGCTTGGCGGTGCGCGGGGCGGTTTGGGGTATCACGAGGGGAACAACGCCAATTCCGACGGGCGCGGTGTGCAATATTCCGGGCGAGGGTCCCAGGCCATGAACAATGCGTATTACGAGCTTGGTTCCAGTGGCGCCGGCCAGTTCATGGTGAAGGCCGGATTTCGGCAGATGTATCGCATCTCGGGCCAGACAGCGCTTTCGAGTGGTCTGGCGACCAGCCTGTCCCCTCCGTGACCGCAGGGCTGAAATCTGCTCTCGACACGGGCCTTCAATCCTTTCACTCTGCCCTTGAGGAAACGTCTTCGTAATCAAGGGCCAAAATGACCCAGACTGCCGCCTTCGGCAC
>CAXTUM010000620.1:0-2336 GCA_964247205.1 uncultured Beijerinckiaceae bacterium | reverse complement strand
GTCTTGCCGGAGCCGACCGGGCCGCCGACGCCGACGCGCAACGGCCCATTGGGAGATTTCGTCATGAGCGGAACAACCTCGTCATCTGTGTTTCATGCCGCATGGAAGCGATATCGGAGCGGAAGGCAAGCCCGCCCACGTCCCTGAGCGAGGCCTGCGCCGCCTTGCGCGCCGTGGCGGCGATCACCGGCTCCAGCGCCGCCAGTACGCGCAGGCCGTCGCTCTGGCCGATGGGGGCGAGGCGGATGGCGGACGAGACCAGGTTTTGCGCGAAAACCGTGAGAAATGCCGTGATCGAGGCTTCGCGGGCAATGCCGGCCCCGGCGGAGGCGCAGGCGGCGGCAATGCACAGCGCGAAAGGTGGCGATGATACCTGGCGCAAGGTTTCGAGGCCCGTGTTGGTCCACGCCGTCTCCACCGCCTTGACGAAGGCATTGCCCTGCATGGTGGCTTCAAGGCGGCGCTCTTTCGAAGGCTGAAGCGCGATTGCGAGTTCGGCGGCTTCTTTCAGCTTTTTTGTGCTTTTGGCCTCGATTGCGCGGTGCGCTGATGAAAACAGCACGGCATCCGTCCAGCCGCTGCCGCGCTGGATCAATGCGGCCAGCCAGCGCTCAAGGCTTTCGCGGTCCGAGATATCACCCGCCTCCACCGCCCATTCAAGGCCGTGCGAGAAGCTGAAGGCGCCGATGGGAAAAGCGGGGGAAAACCAGACGAGAAGGCGCTCAATGCTCATGCTTGTGGCCGTGATCGTGGCCACAATCAGGACCGTGCTCATGCCCATGATCGTGATGTTCATGGCTGTGATCATGGTGATCATGCCCGCCCTGATGATAGGCCCCGCCCTCGGGATGGAACGGCGCCTCCACCTCCGCCACCTTCGCGCCAAGCCCCTTCAGCATCTCCGCGATGACATGATCACGGCGGATGCGGATGTAGCGGGGGGAAATCTCGCATTCGAGATGGCGGTTGCCCAGATGATAGGCGAGGCGCGTGGTGTGCAAAGGGTCCTTGCCGCGCACCTCAAGCAATTCCTCGGGGGCAGCCACGATCTCGATCATGCGGCCATCCTCCAGCACATAACCGTCGCCACGACCCAGCATGGGAACATCGGGCAGATCGACGAGAAATTCGAGGCCAGCCACGGTTTTCACCACGCCCCGGCGGCGGCGGCGCTCCTCGAAATCGAGCACGACCGTGTCAGCGATGGCGAGATGAAAATGACCGGCTTTTGTGGCGCGCAGCATGGGATGTCCTGTCTGGAAGTTCGCGCCAGAAACCATGGCGCGGCGTGAAGGGCAAGGCGCAAAAGGCTCTCGTAAATATTTGTAAAGCCACCATTCTGCCGCGGAAGCGCCAGATGACCGGCGGATGACACAGTGCTACAGTGGTGCCAAGACAACCGGAACCGCCACACCATGCGCCGCCTGCTTTTGCTCATCGGAGCTGTCGTCCTCGCGGGAGGCGCGGTGTGGTATGGCGTTGGCCAGTCGCGCTCCAATGCCACGGCGGAGATCGCCTGGCGCACCGCCGCAGTGGAGCGCGGTTCCATCATCGCTGCCGTCAGTGCCACCGGCACCATCAACCCCACGGCGACCGCAATCGTTGGGTCGCAGGTCTCGGGGCAGGTGCTGGAAATCCTGGCGGATTACAACAGCAACGTGAAGGCGGGCGATATTCTGGCGCGCCTCAATGCCGAGCAGACACGGGCAAAACTTGATGGCGCGCGGGCCGATCTGGCGCAGGCCCGGGCGCAGCTGGAAATCCAGAGATCGCAGATCGACAAGGTGCGCGCCGACATCCTGAAGCTGAGCGCCACGCGCGCGGACGCCATGGCCAATGTGAAAAAGGCCGACGCCACAGTCGCCGACGCCCAGAAGACGCTGGAGCGCCAGACCGCGCTCAACAATCGCCAGATCGCCTCGGAAGTGACGCTGCAGCAGGCGCGGCTCCAGTCGCAGACTCAGGCAGCTGTCCGCGATCAGGCGATGGCGCAAATCCGCGTGGTGGATGCAACCGAGCAGTCGCTGGCGGCCGAACTCAAGGTCTCACAGTCCCAGCTTCTCTCGATCGACGCCCAGATCGCCCAGCGCGATGCCGTGGTGCGGCAAATCGACTACGATATCCGCAACAGCGAAATCCGCTCGCCCGTGGATGGCATTGTCATCCAGCGCAACATCGAGCTCGGCCAGACCGTCGCGGCGTCGCTGCAAGCTCCCACCCTTTTTCTGGTGGCGCAGGACATGACCAAGATCGAGATCTACGCCAATGTGGACGAAGCCGATGTAGGCCGCGTCAAGGATGGTCAGGAAGTCACATTCACGGTCACGGCTTTTCCG
>CAXTUM010000619.1:0-2343 GCA_964247205.1 uncultured Beijerinckiaceae bacterium | reverse complement strand
CGGCCTTCGCAGGCGATCTCGAATGGCTGATCGACCGGACGCGGCCCGAACTCTGGGTGCACGGTCATACCCATGAAAGTTGCGACTATCGGCTCGGCGGTACGCGCGTCCTTTGCAATCCGAAAGGATATGGGCCGAGCTATGTCGAAGGCAGGCGGGTTCAGAATACCTCTTTCGATCCACGCCTCATCGTTGAAATAGGGCAGGACGCAGCAAGTTGACCGCGTCTTGCTCTTTGGAAGCCGGGAGTTAACGTCCCGCGAGGCGTCACCCTTGGGAGTGACCCAAATCTTCACCGCTTCTTCAAGGTACCGGAAACAGCCACACCATTCTCGTAGGTGCCGCTCAGCGTCGCGGTGCGGCCGGAAACAGTCAGCACCATCGGATTGCGTTTGCCAAATGAGACGCTGTTGCCTGAGACCGAGCCCGAACCGGTGTCGCCGTTGTCACGGTCGATCCGCGCGGATGCACCGGAGACGCCTTGAACCTTGATGGTCGTCGATCGGGTGCCGCCGTCCTTCTTGTTCACGGTGCCGACCCAGGTGCCTTCGAGAGGAGAAGGCGTCGATTGGGTCGTGGAGGTGCTGGCGCCATCGACGCTGTACATGCTGCGGGCGCGCTGCGCTTCGGCAGGAGACATCGACAGGCAGAACAAGACAGCTGCTGAGGCGGAAAGTGCAAAAGATGTGGAACGCATGCTCGAAAAGCCTTTCATTGCGGGAGAGCACGCAACTTATGTCACCAACAGCATAATATGGCGTAAACGCAATGGAGAAATATGATCACTCGTGGCCCATCCTGATGGATGGAGATCGAGGACAGGATCAGGCAAACACGCGAAACGCTGGGGCGCGTTGTCCGGCTGCGGCGGCGCGCGCTTGGCCTGAATCAGGAAGAACTGGCCGCACGGGCCGACGTCGATCAGGCCTACATCAGCCACGTCGAGGGCGCACGGCGGAACGTCTCGATCGATAATCTGGTGAAGATTGCCGTGGCACTGGAGCTCGACGTCGGGGAGCTATTTGCGACCTGAAGGTCATTGGCTCCAAGCGCCGACACATGATAACCCCATGGCAGGTCGGCTAAATTTCTGTGCGGTTGCTTGACACACAGAAGCGCATCAAAGCCGCAATTCGCAGCCTTCCGCATTCATCGCTGCGAGCAGCTCGACAGCTCTGGCGGACTGCTTCTCGGACGCCATCTTTCCTGGCGTTGCGAGCGCCTGAATGATACCGGCGTCCGTCGGCGTGAGACGGTGGTTTTCCTTGCCCCACCGGAGCACCTCGCCCCAGAACGCTGCACCAGCCTTGATTGCCGCGATCTGTGCCTCGATCCCGTTCATCATCCGCTTGTCTGAACGGGCTGCCTTCCGTGCTTCGGCGGCCTCCGATTTCATGATCAGGGTGCCATCAAAGTCTTCCGGCCATGCCACTACGAGATCCCGCATCCGTTTCCAGCAGGCAGATTGCTTCGCCCATTCCGTGATTGTCTGTCCGGCGCTGACTGGAGAAGTCACAACGGAATTCGCCGCCTCCGCGGCTGCCGCAAGCGCATTGCGCAGCGCGCCCGGCAAGGCCTGCATCCGCCAGACAAGCTCGAAGTTCGCCGCATCGCCGCGAATACTCCGATAGCCGGAAACCGTTACCCCTTGAAGACTTCCAGGCGGTGGTATTCCATAAACTTTGGGTGGGGTCTTAATTCCGGGCGGTCAGGCATCAACAGCTTGGTTCTTCCTCCAAGAAGGCGTTCAATCGAGTCCGGCAGCCGGTCCTTCGCCATCAGCAAGCTGTAATCATCATCGACTGAGATGAGGCCGCGATCAAACATCCAGTGTACGGTTGCTGAGAGCGCAATTCCATTCCTAACACTGTCAGGTCCTCGATGTTCGACCGGCCGGATGTGAGCAGCCTGGACTTCCGAACGGCCTCCGCCATTGATGATCTTCAAACCGCTCATCGCACAAGTGTCTCGATACGCGCCCTTGACGGCAGCAGAGAATGCGCGATCCCGAAAAGGACGATAAACAAGTTGTTCGATAATCTTTCGATCCTGTTCAGCTGGAATATCGAAAATAAAATCGGCTTTCTCTTCGGCAAAACCAATCTGCCGCGGCATGGGATCTTCTGCCACGTCTGGTGCTGGACGTTCACGAGCCTCCAATCCCAGAACGTGACCGAAACCAGCTTGCCATATCAGGTCATATTCCTGGTCAGAAAGATTTCGAACAGCCCGACCGAAAGCACCTTTGTTTGTTGACCCATCTTCCTTCTCCAACGCCGCTTCAAGATATTTGGCGCCTTCCTTGAAGGGCACCGGCCTTACGAAAGGGAGATAGTTTGACAC
>CAXTUM010000618.1:0-2356 GCA_964247205.1 uncultured Beijerinckiaceae bacterium | reverse complement strand
ATCGGGCTTGCGCTCTGCACACTGGTGGAGAACCTGCTCATCATGCCGCTGTCGCTCGCGCTGGCCGAGCCGCATGATCGTGCGCAGGGGCGATCTGTGCTGCTGCAATCGCTGCGCGTGCTGGTCAAAAATCCGATGATCATTGGCATGAGCGCGGGCATCATTTTCTCGGCGCTGAACGTTCACCTGCCCGCCTTCGCGACAACGGCCATTGGCCTCGTTGCGTCAGCCGCCAGCCCCGTCGCGCTATTCGTGATCGGCGGCTCGCTGGTAGGCCTGCAGCTCGACGGTCAGCGCACCGACATCGCCGCAGTCGTCATCGGAAAACTGATCCTGCATCCACTCGCCGTGTTCGCCGCGCTCTGGGCGCTGCCCGCCACCGACGCCACGCTGTCCGCCGCCGCCGTACTGTTCGCGGGCATGCCCATGCTCAGCATCTACCCCGTGCTGTCGCAGAAATACGGCCTCGTTGGCTTCAGCGCCGCCGCGCTGCTCGCCGCCTCAGTCTGCTCGTTCGCAACGATCACAGCGCTCATCGCGTTGCTGCATTGGATGCCGGGGTGGGTGCATTGATGAGGTGGATTCGCGGGCAACGGCTTTGACGAGATTCACTATGGGCGAGACGAAATGCCTCTATAGCTTTCGTGATAAGTCGTTCGCTAACGAGGGCTAGGACTCCATTTGGCGAATAGTCGACTACCAGAATAACGGCTGCCTAGCACCTGTGAAATATGGCTTACATGGAAAAGCTGTAAATCTCGCAAATAGGATTTCTAAACAAAATAGCCCGCTTTCGGCTAGCCGTTCGCTTAATCTGTCGAAATTCTGAGTTCGGCTTAAAAGCCCGTTCGGGATCCTATCTGTTTCCGGGTCAGAAGTGGCGAAGGCTGACCACCAAGGCTCCTAGCGAGAACCACCAAATCCAGCCCGTCCGACTCAACAGAGACCGAAGGGCTTGAGACACGGTTTCGAATCCTTTGGCTTGCCGATCCATGTGACCGACGAGCGAGGCGATGTCTGCCCTGGTGGCTGGCGACTGGTCCTCAACCTCGCTATCTCCCGACCGCACGCCTTCTCCGTCAGCGAACCACGTCGGGTGTTGCTCCCGCATCTCCTTCTCTGCAAAGTTGTATAGGTTGGCGGCTAACAAGTCTGAGTTTTTGTCGCTGTGCACCACGCCCCAAGCGATGTCATGGAGGGCTCGCCTGGTGCTTTGACTTCGCCACACCCAGCGATTGCGAACGGCCTCGGTGAGGACAATCTCGCCGTCTTTCTCATAGCCCGCTTGGAGTTGTTCTGCGTTGAGGTTGCCCGATGCGTAGGCCGCCGCCCGGAAAGCGAGGTCGTCGCTGGCGAGCAGCTCGGCCAGCAGCGTGCTGCTCACGCTCAGGGCCAGCCTCGCCAACCCCTTGCGGACGCGCTCCATGTGGCCAAGGTCGCCGGTCCCATGGTACCTCGCCTGCCGCTCGTTCGCTTCCGCGTCGTCCGGATCGATGTGCCAACGCTCGGCCAGTTTCAAGGGTTCCTTGATCGAGAACGCAACGGTCTGTAACTGCTCGTAGAGCCAGCCGAGAGAGAAGGCCCAGGCCTCGGTCGTCGGGGCGGTCTCCGCCAGCTTCCATGCAGCGTTGAACACCGCCCCGTAGCTGTATTCAGCGTAGCCGTCCATGTGGTCGTCGTCCTGCGGCGTGCGCATCCGCTGGTTGCGATGGAGGATGGAAACCATGCGGCAGAGCCTGTCGTCGGGGATGGCCTCCCACCCCCTGCCGCGTTCGAGCAGGTCCCGCAGGAAGGAGTCGCTCAGGGTCGGGTTCTCGAACAAGGCGCAAAGCTCGTCATCGGAGGCGGTCAATAGCCACTCTGCCATGGGCCCTGGCTCCCGGCCCAGAAGCCCCACGGGAAACGATGAGAATATTTCCTGGCCCAAGGACCTGTTGGCCAGACAGGCAAGGCGGATGGGGCTGTTCGCGCCATTCGACTGGAAAAGCTCCGAGACGACGTCCAGGTGGCGACCAAAGCGAGCCAATGAGAGCTCGATCAGAGGATCGGAACGGCCTCGCAAGGACTTCTCCACGGCCTCGTCCAGCGGGTCATCGCGAGCCTCGTCCTTGGTTTGGCCCGCTCGGCGCTTCAAGAACTCCGCCACCGCCTCCGGCGGCATGGCCATCAATTCCGCCTCTTGGATGAGCGTCTTGTATCCCGACATGCGAGCCCCCTCCTTTTGATATTTCAATGGTAGCCGAGAGGGTGTCAACAGATTAAGCGAACGGCTTGCGCTTTCGGCGGGCTTTTTCTTTGAAATTGGTGGAGAGGAGGAGGATCGAACTCCCGACCTCCGCATTGCGAACGCGGCGCT
>CAXTUM010000617.1:0-2365 GCA_964247205.1 uncultured Beijerinckiaceae bacterium | reverse complement strand
CCGCCATCAACGAGATCGTCTGGCGCATGTTCTCGACCGATTTCTGGGTGGCGTTCAAGGTCTGGGGCGTGATGCCGCTGACCATCGTCTTCGCCATGGCCCAGGTCGGTATCCTGCAGCGCTACGCGTTGAACGAGGACGAGCGCCCCCAGGGCTGACCCTCGTCCTCATCCGGCGTCAGGCGCGGCTGGTGCCGCTCGACAAGGGCGCGAAAGCCATCTGAATCGAGACCAATTGTCCATGGCCGGAAGCGCAATGACGTGAGCCTGCCGTTCTCGCGCAGCGAAAACACCGCATCGCCGAAGGAAAACTCCAGTCCAACAATGTCGGCCCAATCGATCCGGCGCCAACCGATCCAGCGATCAAAGGTGAGCCCGGTTTCACCAATGGTCAGCAGAATGCGGCGTGCAATGAAGCCGATGAATGACGGCAGGGCCAGCGCGAGCAGGGCGATCTGCCCCACGGCGAGGCCGATCTGGGCCGCGACAGGCAGATTTTCCACGAAGCCGAAGACAAAGCCCCGGAAGACGGGCTTGCCCTTCAGCAGAAGGGAGAGATCACTCGCCCCGTGCCAGGCCAGCCACAGCGCCACCAGCCAGCCCACGCAGATCGGCCAGAGGGACCAGCGAAAGCGTTCCTGCTGAGGCATTGCTCTATCTCAGCGCCTTCTCGATCTCGGCCTTGAAGCCCGCGAGATTGGCATCGGTCAGCGGGCCCACCAGCTTGTGCATGATGGCGCCGTCACCCTTCACAATGAAGGTTTCCGGTACGCCGTAGACGCCCCATTCGATGGAGGCCCGGCCATTGGGATCGATGCCGACGGCAGCATAGGGATTGCCCTTCGCGCCCAGAAAGCGGCGGGCGTTTTCCGGTGTGTCCTTCTGGTTGATCCCGATGATGCGGATGCGGCTGTCCTTCGCCAGCTCCATCAGCAGCGGATGCTCGGCGTGGCAGGGCGCGCACCATGAGGCGAAAACATTCACGAGGGTGACGCGCCCGGAGGCAAGGTCCGCCTTGCCGAAGCCGGGAATGGAAGCCCCTTCCAGCGCAGGCAAGGCCAGATCCGGCGCGCTGCGGCCGATCAAAGTCGATGGCAGACGATTGCCGCTGCCGCCGAAGAGGCCGGAGAGGAACAATGCCGCCATGCCGCCGAAAATGAGGAGCGGCAGAAGCACGAGGAATGACCGGCGCGGCGCGGGCGCGGGCTCAGCCATTGTCAGGACCGAGCTTATCAGTGAACCGCCGCTTGGCATCGGCATAGCGCTTTGCGGAGTGCCAGACAAAGACGCCCATGATCAGGACTGCCGCGGCGTAGCTCGCGAGGATGAAGCCTGCATTCTTGCCAAGCTGGTCTAACAGTCCCTGCACTACAAGCTCTCCCGCGCGGCATTCAGCGCGAGGCGGCGCAACCGGCGCTCCATCAATTCGGTGCGCATGCGCAGGACCATCAGCGTCGCGAACAGCAGACCACTGGCCACTCCCATCACCAGCAGCGGCCACAGCATGGATGTATGGATCGTCGGGCCATCCAGCCGCAGAACCGAGGCAGGCTGGTGCAGCGTGTTCCACCATTCCACCGAAAACTTGATGATCGGTATGTTGATGGCTCCCACCAGAGTGACGATGGAGACGGCTTTCGCGGCCTGCCCCGGATCATCGATGGCCCGCCACAGGGCCATGACGCCGAAATACATCAGCAGAAGCACCAGCATTGATGTGAGGCGTGCGTCCCACACCCACCACGTGCCCCACATCGGCTTGCCCCAGAGCGAGCCGGTGATCAGGCACACCGCGCAGAACGCCGCACCGATGGGCGCGGCTGCCTTTTGCGCCACATCGGCCAGTGGATGGCGAAAAATGAGAGTGCCCATTGCAGAAGCCGCCATCATGATCCAGGCAAGCATCGCCATCCATGCTGCGGGCACATGAACATACTTGATGCGGATGGCCTCGCCCTGCTGGTAATCCGGCGGAGCCACGAACCACGCACCATACTGTCCGATCACAAAAGCCAGGATGGTGGCCGCAGCCAGCCAGGGCAGCAGGCGGTCAGCCCAGCGGCTGAAGCGCTGCGGATTGGCGAGGCTGTAAATGGCATCCGTCATGTCACGCCTGAATTAGGGCGTCAGGCCGGAAGTTGCAATGCGGCGCGTGATCAAGCTTCGGCGATCACCGTTCGCGGAAGGCGCGGTTGAACTGGTCCTTGAGCGGCTTGATGAGGTACTGGAAAGGCGTGCGCTGCGATGTCTGGATATAGCTTTCCACCTGCATACCGGACATGATCTTGAGATCGCTCAGCTTTGCCACCTCCTCCGCAGGAAGCGACAGCCGGATGAGGAAATAGACCTGCCCGGTCTGCTGCTCG
>CAXTUM010000616.1:1292-2366 GCA_964247205.1 uncultured Beijerinckiaceae bacterium | reverse complement strand
GTTGGAGGCAAAGGTGGTGACGGCCACGCGCGCCGGAGAATTGGCGATCAGTTCCGTCAGAGCCTTGGAGACCTCTGCCTCGGATGGCGAGATGCCATCGCGGAAGATGTTGGTTGAATCCGCGACCATGGCGAGGACCCCCTCGTCACCGATTTCACGCAGACGTTTCTCATTCGTCGGAAGGCCGACAACCGGCGTGGGATCGATCTTCCAGTCGCCGGTGTGGATCACGGTGCCCGCAGCGGTGCGGATCGCTAGCGCGCAGGATTCAGGCACGGAATGCGCGACGGAGATGAACTCCACGTCGAAACCGCCAATCTTCACGCGGTCGCCCTGCTTGACGACGGTGACCGGAATCTTCGGCGCGCCGGGCTCGTTCAGGCGGCGGACCTCCAGCAGGCTGGCCGCAAATTCGGTCATGTAGACCTGACAGCCAAGCCGCGGCCACAATGTCGCGAGCGCGCCGAAATGGTCCTCATGCGCATGGGTGATGATGATGCCCGCGAGGTTCTTGCGCTCGCGCTCGATGAAGCTGATGTCGGGCAGGATGAGATCGACGCCTGGTGTATCGGGCCCGCCAAAGGAGACACCGACGTCCACCATGAGCCACTGGCCGTTCTTGCCCCGGCCAAGGCCGTAGAGCGCGGCATTCATGCCGATTTCACCAAGACCGCCGAGCGGTACGAAAAACAAGTCAGCGGGAGCAGAAGAGGATTGTGTCATGCGGACAGGAAAAGCTTCTTTAATGCCAAAATCTGGCGGGTTTCAACGTTTAAAGGGTCATGGGCCGGAGTGACTCACTTGTCGAGTGGAAACACATCTCCCGCCTCAATACGTGCCAATCCGTCGCTGGTTTCGAGCAAAAGACGCCCTTCTGCATCGATATCATGAAAGACGCCTTCAAGCGATATGTCCCCCTGACGGACCCGGATCGAGCGTCCAAGATGCGCAGCGCGGGCAAGCCAGCGCTGGCGCGTCAGCGGGAAGCCGGAGCCGTTGGCGAAGATGTCGAGTTCTTCCACCAGTGCTGTCGCCAATTTAGGGAACAGGATTTCGCGTGTGATGTCCGGCGTG
>CAXTUM010000616.1:0-1192 GCA_964247205.1 uncultured Beijerinckiaceae bacterium | reverse complement strand
TGTGCTGGCAACAGCAGTGTCAGATGCAGATTGCCCGGCGGGCTTTGCCACTGGCGGCCCAGACGGCCCCGGCCTGCGCCCTGCTCTGCCGCGACGATCCACATGCGCGTGGCGAGCAATGGCTCGAAACGCCTGCGGGCTTCGTCCATGGTGGAATCGATGGTGTCGAAAGTGAGGAGTTGATCGCCTGGCGCAGAGAGGCTGGGGGGAAGTTGCATCAGCGTTGTGCGTGCCCCTAAAACAAGCTCTTTGCCGCAATCCGCGCCGCATTCACCACCGGTCCCCAGACCAGGAAGAACAGAAACACGAAACCAAACGTCACGCCCATCACCGCATTCACCTCGGGCGCACCCGGGCGATAGGTCACCGAGGCATCGTCCAGATACATCACCTTGACGATGCGAAGGTAATAGAAGGCCGAGACCACACTCGACACCATGCCGATGGCGGCGAGGATATAGAGTTTTGCGTTGATGGCGGCAGCGAAGGCTTCCCATTTGCCGAAGAAACCGGCGAGCGGCGGAATGCCGATGAGCGAGAACATCAGCATGGCAAGCACGAAAGCCGTGCCCTTGCGCGTCTGCGACAGCCCCGCGAGGTCGTTGATCGTCTCGGCGTAGCCGTCTTTGGTCCTGAGCGACAGGATGCAGGCGAAGACGCCCGCTGTCATCATGAGGTAGGTCGCCATGAACACTGCAACACCCTGCACGCCCGCCTGATTACCGGCGGACAATGCCACGAGCGCGTATCCCATGTTGCTGATGGAGGAATACGCCATCAGGCGCTTGAGGTTCTGCTGACCTATGGCGGCGAATGCGCCCAGCACCATGGAAGCGATGGCGAGGAAGGCCACGATCTGCTGCCATTGCTGCGTAATGCCCGGAAATGCTTCGATCATCACGCGCACGAACAAGGCCATCGCAGCCATTTTCGGCGCACCGGCGAAGAACGCTGTTACAGGCGTTGGCGAGCCCTCATAAACGTCCGGCGTCCACATGTGAAACGGCACAGCGGAAACCTTGAAGGCGAGGCCGGCCGCCAGAAAAACGAGGCCGAAGACGGCGCCAGTTGCGGCCTTGCCCTGCAGAACGCTGGCAATGGTGTCGAAATTCACACTGCCCGTGAAGCCATAGATCAGCGACGCGCCGTAAAGCAGCATCCCCGACGACAAAGCGCCGAGAACGAAATACTT
>CAXTUM010000615.1:0-2373 GCA_964247205.1 uncultured Beijerinckiaceae bacterium | reverse complement strand
CCCGCCACCGTCTTCAGCTCGATCGACCACCTGCGCCGCTACGCCTACGGCAACCAGCCGCGGATCGCGCACTGGAACCTGGCGCGGCTGGCCGAGACGCTTTTGCCCCTGCTCGATTCTGATCCAGACAAGGCTCTGGAACTGGCCACGGAGGCCATCAACCGCTTCCCTCCCCTTTTCGATGCCGCCACAACGCAAGGGTTGCGCGCCAAACTGGGGCTGCTGACGGAAGAGCCCGGCGATCTCGCGCTGGCGCAGGACCTGCTGGAGATCATGTCGGCGGGCAACGCGGACTACACGCTCACCTTCCGTGATCTCGGTGAGATTGAATCATCTCCTGAAGCGCTGGAATCACTGCGCCAGCTTTTCGCGACAACTGGCGGAATTGATTCATGGATTGCGCGCTGGCGGGAGCGGACATCGCGCGAGGTTCACTTACGGGAGGACCGCCGCATTGGCATGCATCTGGCCAATCCGGCCATCATCCCGCGCAATCACGCAGTTGAAGCTGCGCTGACAGCAGCAGTCGATGGTGATATGATTCCTTATAAGCGCCTGTATGCGGCACTCGCCAGGCCCTATGCCGACCGCCCGGAATACGCCGACCTGGCAAAACGCCCCGTCCCGCCCGAAACGCCGTACCTGACGTTCTGCGGAACGTGAAAATGCGAACGCAGCCCTACCGCGCCATCACCATCTTCAGCGGTTTCGGCAGTTTTTCCGCGATGCCATAGAGCTGTTCGCGCCGGTCCATCTCGGCGCGGACATTCTCCGGCGTGATGCCGCATTCCGCCCAGAGCACACAGAGCTGATACATGACATCGGCGGATTCCTCGATGACCTCGCGCTTTTTGCCCTGCAGCGCGCCGATGCCAACCTCGATGGCCTCTTCGCCCAGCTTCTTGGCCATTTTCTCGATGCCGCCCTTGAACAGCTTCGCCGTGCGCGAGAACGCCGGATCATGGGCGCGCGCCAGCAGGACAGCCTCGTAAAGGCGATCAATCGAATCGGTCATCCCCAGCTACCTTCTTGGATTCGATGACGAATCTATGACGGATATTGTGAGGCGGCAAATCTTTATGAAGTGTGAACGGAAGAACTAAGCCCCGAAAAACCCCTTCATCTTCTTGAAGAACCCGTCACTCTCGGGCTGGGTCTGGGCCGAGCTTTCCTTGTCGAACTCGGCCAGCAATTCGCGCTGGCGGCGCGTCAGGTTCTGCGGCGTTTCGACCTGGGCCTGGATATAGAGATCACCCAGATCGCGCGAGCGCAGCACCGGCATGCCCTTGCCGCGCAGGCGGAACTGCTTGCCGCTCTGCGTGCCCTCGGGGATTTTCACCAATGCATCACCGCCGTCGAGCGTGGGCACCTTGAACTCGCCGCCAATCGCCGCCTGCACCATCGAGATCGGGACGCGGCAGAAGAGGTCCGCCCCGTCACGCTGGTAGAAACCGTGCGGCTTGAGGCTGATGAAGATGTAGAGATCGCCCGGCGGTCCGCCGCGTGCGCCGGCTTCGCCCTCGTTGGAGAGGCGGATGCGGGTGCCGTCCTCGACGCCAGCCGGAATGTTGACCGAGAGCTGGCGCTCCTTGGTGGTGCGCCCAGCGCCGCCGCATTTCGGACAGCCTTCCTCGATGATCTCGCCCCGGCCCTGACAGGTCGGGCAGGTCCGTTCGATGGCGAAGAAACCCTGGCTGGCCCGCACGCGGCCCTGGCCCTTGCAGGACGGACATGTCTTGGGCTTGGTGCCGGGCTTTGCGCCAGAGCCCGAGCAGGTTTCGCAGGTGATGGCTGTCGGCACCTTGATTGTCGCGGCCTTGCCCTTGTAGGCCTCGTCCAGCGCAATCTCCATGTTGTAGCGCAGGTCAGCGCCGCGGTTTTGTCCGCCGCCGCGCCTGCCGCCGCCGAAGACATCGCCGAACAGGTCCTCGAAAATATCGGACATGGAGCCAAAGCCCTGTCCGCCGCCGCCAAAGCCGCCACCGCCCTGCTCGAAGGCGGCATGGCCCATGCGGTCATAGGCCGGGCGCTTCTGCGCGTCGGAGAGGATCTGGTAGGCCTCGTTCAGTTCCTTGAAGCGCGCTTCTGCTGCTGCATCGCCGGGATGGCGATCAGGATGGCATTCCATCGCCTTCTTGCGGAAGGCCGATTTCAGCTCTGCGTCGGTGGCGGTCCGGGCCACGCCCAGAACCTCGTAATAGTCGCGTTTGGACATTGCCCTGTCTTGCCTGTCTCTGTCGCTGAAGTGGTTCTTCCTGCCAGATGGTTGTTCTGGGGCGGAAATGCCAGATTCGGGGCTGAGAAAACGTCTTTGACCGGCCCTATCGCGGAAGAAGCGATGGAGCAATGGGGTGAGCGTCGGTTTCTCCTGTT